>JAGYOB010000278.1 GCA_018399515.1 Candidatus Nanopelagicales bacterium | reverse complement strand
GGGCGGGACCCGTACCGGGCCGCGCTCATCCGGGCTGCGCAGCGACGATCCGGTCCATGCTGGACGGATCCCGCGCAATCTCAGGTCGGCGAACACTGCTTCGACCTCGGCCTTGTCCAGCGTCTCCTTCTCGAGGAGTTCGAGCACGAGGCGATCGAGCACATCACGGTTGTCGACCAGGATGTCGTAGGCCTCCTGGTGCGCTGTCTCGATGAGCGTGCGGACCTCTTCATCGATCGCTGCGGCCACATCCTCGGAGTAGTCGCGCACATGCCCCATGTCGCGGCCCAGGAATACCTCGCCCTGTTCCTGGCCGTATCGGATGGCACCGAGGCGCTCGGTCATGCCGTATTGGGTCACCATCGCTCGCGCAAGGGTGGTCGCCTTCTCGATGTCATTGGAGGCTCCGGTCGTCGGGTCATGGAAGATCAACTCCTCGGCGGCCCGCCCGCCCAGCATGTACGCCAACTGATTGAGCATCTCGCTGCGCGTCGTGGAGTACTTCTCCTGATCGGGCAGCACCATCGTGTATCCCAGTGCCCGACCGCGCGGCATGATCGTGATCTTGTGCACCGGGTCCGTGCCCGGCAGCGCCGCCGCGACGAGTGCGTGACCGCCCTCGTGATACGCCGTGATTGCTTTCTCGTGGTCATCCATGATCCGCGTGCGTTTCTGCGGCCCAGCGATAACCCGGTCGATCGCCTCATCGAGGGCCTCATCATCGACAAGTTGGCCACCGGTGCGGGCGGTGAGCAAGGCAGCCTCGTTGAGCACGTTGGCCAGATCCGCGCCGGTGAACCCCGGTGTGCGCTTGGCCACCGACATGAGATCGACGTTCTCGGCGAACGGCTTTCCCCGCGCATGGACCTGCAAGATCGCCAAACGGCCATTGAGATCGGGGCGCTCCACCGCGATCTGCCGATCGAATCGGCCCGGGCGCAGCAGCGCGGGGTCGAGGATGTCGGGGCGGTTCGTGGCAGCGATCAAGATGACGCCGCTGGACACATCGAAGCCATCCATCTCGACGAGCATCTGGTTCAACGTCTGCTCGCGCTCGTCGTGACCACCACCGAGCCCCGCACCACGATGGCGGCCGACCGCATCGATCTCATCGACGAAGATGATCGCCGGGGCGTTGGCCTTGGCCTGCTCGAACAGGTCGCGCACGCGTGATGCACCGACACCGACGAACATCTCCACGAAGTCCGAGCCGGAGATGGAATAGAACGGCACCCCTGCTTCACCGGCGACCGCTCGAGCCAGCAGCGTCTTGCCGGTACCGGGCGGGCCGTAAAGCAGAACGCCCTTGGGGATCTTCGCCCCGACGGCCTGGAACTTCGCCGGCTCGGCCAGAAATTCTTTGATCTCCTGCAGCTCCTCGACCGCTTCATCGGCACCGGCGACATCGGCGAAATTCGTCTGCGGCATGTCCTTGGCCACGACCTTCGCCTTGGACTTGCCGAACTGCATCAGTCGCGAACCACCACCTTGCATCTGACTCATGAAGAAGAACAGCAGCAGGATGATCAGCGCGAACGGCAGCAGGGTGAACAGCAGGCTGACGAGCAGGTTGTCCTGGGGAACAACAATGTTGTAGCCCTCGGGAAGCTGACCGCCGTCGACCTTCTCTTGAAGCAGGTTCTGCAACTGCACGCCCTGACCGTCGACATACTGGCTGACGATCTGGCTGCCATCACGCAGGGTGAGTTCGAGCACCTGGTCGCGGTCGACGATCGTGGCTGAGGTAACCCGGTTGTTCTGGATGTCGGAGATGGCAGTGCTGGTGTCGACCTGGGCGGGGCCACCGAGACCGGAGATGATGCTCGAGCCGATGATGACAAGCAGCACGACGATGCCGACCCAGAAGATCGGCCCACGAAACCAGCGCTTGACGTTCATTGTGGATACGACGGTACACCGGGGCCCCTCGTTCCGCCCCGGCCGTGGGCGTCAGTGCCCGTACACCTCAGGGCGCAGCACGGCGACCTCCCGGAGGTTGCGATAACGCTCGGCGTAGTCCAGACCGTAGCCCACGACGAACTCATTGGGGATGTCGAAACCCACGTAGCGCGGGGTGATCGGGACCTGCACGGCCTCGGGCTTGCGCAAGAAGGTGAACACCTCGACCGACGCCGGCCCCCGAGAGCGCAGATTGTTCATCAGCCACGACAGGGTCAGCCCGGTGTCGAGGATGTCCTCCACGATCAGCACGTCACAGTCGACCAGGTCGATGTCGAGGTCCTTCAGGATCCGCACAACCCCCGACGAAGTGGTGCCCGAGCCGTAACTGGACACCGCCATCCAGTCGGTCGACACGTGCGAGCGCAGGTGCCGCATGAAGTCGGCCATCACGATGACCGCGCCTTTCAAGACCCCGACCAGCAGCAGATCCCTGCCCTCGTAGTCGGCGTCGACCTGGGCGGCGACCTCGGCGAGGCGGGCCTGGATCTGGTCATCGGTCAACAGCACGGCGGCAAGATCGCCGTTGATGTGATCGCTATGCACGAGGTGTACTCCCGAGGGGGTCGCTGCGGTCGAACCGAAGCCTCCCACACCCGCGGCTCACCCGGAGGCGTCCGGGTAGATCCAGTTGGCCTTGACCGTGCCAATCGGTGACCAGCGCCTCGATCGAACGGACGTGGTCGAAGCTGATGGCCGCAGCTGGCGCACCGACCTCGATGCAGGCACGACGCAGCACGCGGGTGCGCACGGCGGGCAACACGTCGACCAACGGTGCGAGATCGAGTTCGATCACGCGATCATTCACATCGGGTGGCCCATCGTGGTCCGTCGTGACGAGGCTGGTTAACCACACCCCTTCGGCGATCGCATCGAGCGCATCTGCATCATCGCGGAGCAATTCGGCACTGCGCACCAGACCATCGACGACACCCGCGCCCAAGGCCTCGGTCAGGGCGGGTAGGGCATCGCGACGCACCCGCACCCGAGCGAACTGCCGATCGAGATTGTGCGGGTCCTGCCACGGTGTCACATCACCCAGCGATGCGTGCACCGTCACCCGTGGGACCGACAGCAGGGGGCGGCGCCAGATCCCTGTGACCGGAGCCATCGCCGAGAGCGAGCGAGCACCCGATCCCCGCGCCAAC
>JAGYOB010000277.1 GCA_018399515.1 Candidatus Nanopelagicales bacterium | reverse complement strand
TGAGTACCGAAGGTGGACGTGTGGGAATCCGCCCGTCGGAGGGCCGAAGCGTGGTGACCTCGGTCACACCGGGGGCTTGGTACCGACGTTAGGCGACATCGCCGGTCCGTGGGGGTGGTTTGGCGCAAACACCTGACCGGTGGTCGCCCTCCCCGGTAGGTTCGGCCCCGATCAGGGCACTGCAGGACAGCCCCGCATCGACGACGCAGCCGACACAGACGATGTATCCGTCCCCGTCCGCAGGGGCGCGCAGAAAGGAATCACCATGTCCATGCCCCCGTCACCTCCCCCCTACGCCGGGGGAGCCGACTCCGTGAACAACAGCAAGGGAACGACCGCGTTAGTGACCGGCATCATCGGCTTGGTCATCTGTCCGATCATCTTCTCGATCATCGCCATCGTCTTCGGCCGGCAGGGGATGGATGCGGCGGCCCGCGGGACAGCCAATAACGGTGGAATGGCCAAGGCCGGACTCATTCTTGGCATCATCGGGTTGGTGCTCGGCTTCGCCTACATCGTGATCGGTGCCATCGCCGGGGTTTTCGGAGCTATCACCGGGAACTGACCGAGGCTCGCGCCGCATGGCCTCCAGACGCTCGACGACGTTGCTAGGACTTCGTGACGACGTGGCATAGGCTGCGGGCGCACATCCCTTCGAGGAAGGAACGTCCATGACCGAAGCACCTCCGCCGCCTCCCCCGCCAGGCCCCCCGGCGCCACCACCCCCGGGACCGGTACCGGGACAGCAGCCCTACGGCGCAGCTCCCCAGAACGGCATGGGTGTCGCGGCTCTCATCCTGTCGATCCTCGGTGTCATCGGCTGTATCCCGTTCATCGGCGGCATCCTGGGCATCGTTTTCGGCCGGATGGGCATGAAGAACGCTCAGGAAGGTCGGGCGACGAACTACGGCCAGGCCAGGGCCGGCTTCATCATCGGCATCATCTCCCTGGTCCTGTGGGCGGTGATCGCGATCATCTACATCATCGTGGTGATCGCGGTCGTGGCGAACGATCCGGACGTCGTCAACCAGTAGAACGGTTCTCGAAATAAACATTGGGGTGCGCTGAACCGCAGCCCATCGACGACGGCACGGCGCGGGTGACTACGCTCGCTGCCGTGCCGTCGTCGTCTACCGCCGCTGATCGGGAAGCTGCTGACCGCGAGGTCGTTCTCGTCGTGGATTTCGGGGCCCAGTACGCCCAGTTGATCGCCCGACGCGTCCGTGAGGCGCAGGTGTACTCCGAAATCATTCCGCACACGACCTCGGTGGCTGACATTGTTGCTCGACGTCCCGCTGCGGTCGTACTTTCCGGCGGCCCCGCCAGCGTCTATGCTGACGGGGCACCGGCGATCGACGCGGCGTTATTCGATGCTGGCATCCCGGTCTTCGGTATCTGCTACGGATTCCAGGCGATGGCAGCTGCTCTGGGTGGCACGGTTGAGCAGACGGGGGCGCGTGAATACGGCGGCACCCCGATCGAGGTGACGGATACCGAATCGACGCTGTTGAGCGGCTTGCCTGCGACGCAGTCGGTGTGGATGTCCCACGGGGATTCGGTGACGCATGCACCCGAGGGCTTCGCGGTCACCGCGGCGAGTGCCGGTGCGCCGGTGGCCGCATTCGAGAACATCGAGCGCCGTCTCGCCGGAGTGCAGTTTCATCCCGAGGTGATGCACACCGAGCACGGATCAACGATGCTCGAACGGTTTCTGCACGACATCGCCGGCTGCTCTCGCGAATGGACCACCGCTGGTGTCATTGACGAGCAGGTGGCACGTATCCGCGAGCAGGTCGGTGACGGTCTGGTGATCTGCGGTCTATCGGGGGGCGTGGATTCCGCCGTTGCCGCCGCGCTCGTGCAGCGTGCTGTGGGGGAGCAGTTGATCTGCGTGTTCGTCGATCACGGGCTGCTGCGCGAGGGTGAGGCCGAGCAGGTCGAGCGGGATTTCGTCGCCGCCACCGACGTACGGCTCATCGTCGTCGATGCCGCCGATCGGTTCCTCGATGCGCTCGCCGGTGTCGACGACCCCGAAACCAAGCGCAAGATCATCGGACGCGAATTCATCCGTGTCTTCGAACAGGCCGCACGCGACATCGTCGCCGAAGCGGGGGAATCCGGGCGCAGCGTGGACTTCCTCGTTCAAGGCACCCTGTACCCCGATGTGGTGGAATCTGGTGGCGGCTCCGGGACGGCCAATATCAAGAGTCACCACAACGTCGGCGGGCTACCCGATGACCTGCAGTTCCGCCTCGTCGAGCCGCTACGGACCCTGTTCAAAGACGAGGTGCGAGCGGTGGGCGAGCAGTTGGGGTTGCCACCCGAGATCGTCTGGCGCCATCCGTTCCCCGGGCCTGGGCTGGCGATCCGCATCGTGGGGGCGGTCGATGCCGACCGGCTCATCATCCTGCGCGCGGCCGACGCGATCGCCCGGGAGGAGCTGACAGCTGCCGGGCTCGACCGCGATGTCTGGCAGTTCCCCGTTGTGCTGCTGGCCGATGTCCGCTCGGTCGGCGTACAAGGAGACGGGCGGACCTACGGGCACCCCATCGTGCTTCGGCCCGTGTCCAGTGAGGATGCGATGACCGCGGACTGGTCGCGGTTGCCGAATGAGCTGATCGGGCGAATCTCGACACGGATCACCAACGAGGTGCCCGAGGTGAACCGCGTGGTGTTGGATGTAACGAGTAAGCCGCCTGGCACCATCGAGTGGGAGTGATCCCACTCGACATCAGCACGCGAGTGGGAGTGACGTTATGGATTTCGTCTACAACCTGATCCTGATCCTGCATTTCATCGGCCTAGCCAGCGTGGTCGGCGGCTTCTTGGTGCAGATGCGGTCTAGTCAGAAGGGCGTCAACCCGGCGATGCTGCACGGGGCGTTGACTCAGTTGGTGACCGGATTGCTGCTGGTCGGTCTACCTGAGATGGGCGTAGCGGTCCCGTTTCCGGGCTGGGAGAGTTGGGATCACGTGAAGATCGGGGTGAAACTCGCCCTCACGGTCGTGATCACGGTGCTGGCGTTCGTCGGTCGACGCAAGCCGATGCCGCAGGTGGGCCTGTGGGCTGCGATCGGCGCGCTGTCGATCGCCAACATCTTCATCGCCGTCCTCTGGTAACCCCGACCCCACTCGTTCTAGGTAGCTAAGACGGAAGTGGGCGGGTCAGGTGATGTGGATGATCTGGAACATCTCGGCGTAGCGTCCTTCGGGAA
>JAGYOB010000276.1 GCA_018399515.1 Candidatus Nanopelagicales bacterium | reverse complement strand
CAACGCGGCCTTGACGCCAGTCGCCGTGCCTCGAAGAACGACGCTTGACGGGAGTGGTGACAGTTCGTTAGGCCAGTTTGACGTCGTTGTCGGTCGGGATTGGCCGCTCTTGGGCTAAGCCCCGACGTCGGCGGGGGTGCCGCCGGTGATGCGCACCAGCTCGTCGAACGATGTCGGGAAGACGTAGTGCGGATGGCCACCGGCGGCCCACACCTCATCGAACTGCGCGAGATCGTTGTCGACGATCGTGCGCAGGGGAGCGGGGTGGCCGATCGGGGCGACGCCGCCGATCGCGAAACTCGTCGCAGCGCGCACATCGTCAGCGGTTGCCTTGCCCACTTCTGCGACACCCAGGATCGCCGCAACCTTGGCAGTGTCGACGCGGTGACCACCCGATGCCACGACCAGCACGGCCTGGCCATCAGCCATGAAGATCAACGACGACGCGATTTGCGCAGGGACGATGCCCAGTGCTTCGGCCGCTTCCTTGGCTGTGCGGGCCGAGTCATCGAGGCGGCGTACCTGACCGGTGACTCCTGCGGCGGCGAGTGCCTCGCGCACGCGGATAACGGACTCCTGCTCCTGATCTGCCATGGCGGGCAGATTACCCACTCGATTCGAGTGTGGTTCGGCCTTCACCTGCGAATCGACGTTGACGATCCCTACGGGATTTTCACCCTGTGGATGACGCCGCGGCGCTGCGGCGGAGCCTAGGGACTCAGGCTAGGCTGAAAACTCCATTATTGACCCAGGCGAATGGCGTGGATCACGACGAGGAAGCGAGGTGACGGGTCGACGTGCTCGCTGCCTCTGTGGTGATCATGGGAGTGGGAGCGTTGATCGCACCGCTCCTGGTGCGCTATCTGGGTCGGTACACCGGATATCCGCTCGCCCTCGTCTTCTTGATCTCGGGGCTCTTGATCCTCACCGAGGCTCCCGATGTCATGAGCGGCGCAACCGTCACCCAATCGTGGCAGTGGGTCGAGACCTTCGATGTGCAGTTCACCCTGCGACTGAACGGTCTGTCTTTGCTGTTCGCGATGCTCGTCCTTGGCGTGGGAGTGCTCGTCTTGAGTTATGCCCCCCAGTACCTCGATCCTAGTTACGAGGTCGGTCGGCTCTACACCGTGCTGATGCTGTTCGCGGGCGCGATGTTGGGGCTCGTCCTGGCCGGTGATCTCATCTTGCTCGTGGTGTTCTGGGAGATCACCACGCTGAGCAGCTTCCTGCTCGTCGCAGGCAGCGGAACATCCGGCGTCTGGCCTGCGGTCCGGGCATTGGTGATCACCGGAATCGGTGGATTGGCACTCGTCGGCGCGGTCGTCGTTCTCGCTCTGCGCACGCAGACGACGAACATCGAGGAGGCGATCGCTGTCGCCCCGGGGGCTCTGTCAGCGACGGACATCGCCATCATCGGCCCACTGATCGTTATCGCGGCCTTCACGAAATCCGCGCAGTTGCCCTTTCACTTCTGGCTTCCCGGGGCCATGGTCGCCGTCACGCCGGTCAGTGCGTACCTGCATGCCGCGACCCTGGTCAAGGCGGGCATCTATCTGCTCCTGCTGTTCTCGCCGCTGTTCACCGAGGTCGCCGCTTGGCACATCACCCTCATGGGTATCGGCCTGGCGACAGCGGTCTTCGGCGCATTCCAGGCCCTGCGTCAGTGGGACTTGAAATCGCTCCTGGCGTATTCCACGGTCAGCCAGCTAGGCACGATGGTCGCCCTTGTCGGTGTGGGAACCTCCGCGTCGCTGGCTGCAGCCGCCCTGCTCGTTGCGGCACACGCGTTGTTCAAGGCGACACTGTTCATGCTGGTGGGGATCGTCGACCGCGAGGCAGGCAGTCGCAATCTGGCCGACCTTTCCGGTCTGTGGCGAGCGATGCCGATCACTGCTGCCCTCACCGGTCTGGCAGCCATGTCGATGGCCGGTTTCCCGCCGCTGGTGGGATTCGTCGCTAAAGAAGAAGCGTTCTATGCGTTTCTCGATGTGCCCCAGGCATCCTGGACCGCTGATCAGCAGTGGCTGGGTTTCGCTGCGGCAGCGATCGCGGTAATCGGAGCCGCGCTCACCCTCGCCTATAGCGCGCGGATCTTCTTCGGAGCGTTCTTCGGGCCGCTCACCCAGCGCAACCTGTACGAGCCGTCCTGGTTGTTCCTCGCACCGGCGATCGTTCCTGCGATCGCCGGTCTTGCGCTTGGTGTCGCGCCATGGCTGCTCAACGGGATCATCGACCGCACGAGCCAAGACGTCGGATTCCCGCTGGTTCAATCCGACCTGAGTCTCTGGCACGGTCTCAGCATCGCGCTCGGGCTCTCGATCATCGCGATCACTCTCGGTCTGATCATCCATTTCCGACGCGAGTCGCTCCTTCGGTGGGTCGGGCAGGAGACCCCGCGCTCCATCGCACCGGAGGTCTTCGACCGGATCTGGTATTCAACGCTGTCCCTCGGTGCACGAGTTGGTCGTTCCGCGCACTCAGCATCAGTGGGCGTTCAACTCGGTGGTGTCGGCATCTTGCTATTGGTCTTGACCGTCGGCGGATTCTTCGTGATCCCCGGTGCTGCAGATGGACTTCAGCCGGTTCTCCCGGATATCGCGCAACCGGTGGATGTCGTGATTCTCGTCCTGTTGGTGCCCACGGTCATCCTGCTGGCGCGCGCTCGGACCGCGATCGCAGCACTCGTTCTCGCGGGCTTCGTCGGCCTGATCATCTCGCTGTGGTTGTTGCTGCTCGGAGCGCCCGACGTCGCCTTGACGCTACTGCTCGTGGAGATTCTCACCGTCGTCGTCGCCGCCCCCGTCTTGTCGCGGCTTCCCGCCCATCGAGGCCTGGGTAGTTCTACTCGAGCCGGGATCAGCGCGGTTGTCGTCGGTGTGATCAGCGGACTTGCCGTCTGGGTGTTCACCGGCCGTCGAGAGGCCTCATCTCTCTCGGAATTCTTCCTGGCCGAGGCTGAGCAGCTCACCGGTGGGACGAACGTGGTGAACACGATCCTGGTGGATTTCCGGGGATTGGACACCCTGGGCGAGATCACCGTGCTGTTCGCTGCGGCACTGGGGCTGCTCGCTGCGGGAGTGATAGCCGTGAAGCGACCTGGTGAAGATGTCCTGGGTAAGGGTGAGCAGGCGGTGCTCAGAGTCGGATCGCGCGTGATCATCCCGCTGCTGCTCCTTGCTGCCGCGGTGCTGTTCTGGCGCGGGCATGACGAACCTGGCGGCGGCTTCATCGCCGGCCTGGTGGCAGGTTCTGCTCTCGCGGTCGCCGGGATCTCCGGCATTCACGTACGTCTGCCCCAGCCGGTCGTCATCTTGGCGCTGGGCCTGGGCATCGCCCTCGGTTCGGGACTGCTGGGTCAGGTTCTCGGGGGAACGTTCCTGGAACCGTTCAAGGTCGACGTCCCCGTTCTCGGGTCCTTGACGACCTCGCTGATCTTCGATCTTGGAGTGTTCCTGGTCGTCGTCGGCCTCGTGCGCACGGCACTGCAGCGTCTCGATGGTCTCGATCAGGACAGTCAAGACTCGGACAGGCAAGACGACGAACCCGATCGTGATCTCGATTCGGTGAGGGTGCTGCCATGAGCCTGGCCATCGCCGTCGCACTCCTCGCCGGGGTGGGTACGTGGCTGCTCGTCCGTGGCGGCGCGGTGCGACTCATTCTGGGTTTCATCCTGCTGGGCCATGCCGCCAATCTGGTGATCATCGCGGCAGGAGGAACGAACCGACGGGTTGCCCCGATCGTCGACGGTAGTGCGCCACTCGATGCCGCAGCGGACCCGCTCCCGCAGGCATTCGTGCTTACCGCGATCGTGATCACCTTCGGTGTCACGGTCTACCTGCTCGGGCTCGTGGCGCGTATCGCTAAGAAGTCGCCGGGTAGCGAACTCGAAGAAGGGTTCGAATCGGATGACGAGGGGGTGAGTCGCCGATGATCACGGACACCGACACGTTGTCGATCTGGGTGATCCCCGGTGTCTTCGCCCTGCCGTTGATCGCAGCGGTGGTGGCCTTCGTCATCGGCGCCAATCGTGTGAGCAGAGCGATCGGACTGCTGGTTCCGGTGGTGGTCTTTGCAGCGTCAGTGCTTCTCGTCATCGCCACGATGGAGGGTGAGGTCGTCGTTTCCCAGGTGGCCGGTTGGCAGGGGGGAGTGGCAATCGCGTTCGTTGCCGATTTGCTGAGCGCTCTCATGCTCGGAGTTTCGGCTCTGCTCGTCTTCGCGAGCATGGTGTTCGCGTACGCCGCGGGGCTTGGTATGGATCGATGGTTCGTGCCGTCAGTGCTCATCATGACCGCCGGTGTGTACGGCGCATACCTCACCGGGGATCTGTTCAACCTCTTCGTCATGGTCGAAGTCGCGCTGCTGCCTTCGTACATCCTGATGGCCCGCAGCGGGACTCTCACGTCCCTGCGGTCCGCGCGCCTGTATCTCATCGTGAACCTGACCGCATCGACGCTGTTCCTCGCGGGTCTCGGCGTGGTGTACGGCGTCACCGGCACGGTGAACATGGCCGCGCTGGCCGGGCTGGGTGCGCTTCCGGTCGTGGCTATCGCGACCGGGGTCGTGGTCGTCGCTTTGATGTTGAAGGCGGCGTTGGTGCCCGCGCACAGTTGGTTGCCGGCAACCTATCCCTACACCTCACCGGCCGTGACCGCGTTGTTCTCCGGCTTGTTGACCAAGATCGGCGTCTATGCACTCGTTCGCATCATCTCGCTGGTCTACGAGCCAGGACAGACCATCACGATCGCCGTCATCGTGGTCTGCGTACTGAGCATGATCATCGGCGTCCTGGGCGCGCTCGGAGAAAGCACGATCCGTGGAGTGCTGGCTTTCCACATGATCAGCCAGGTCGGCTACATCCTGGTCGGCGTTGTCCTTGCCGGCGCCGTGGGTTTCGCGGCCGTGGTGTTCTACCTCATCCATCACACCATCGTGAAGACCTCGCTGTTCCTCACCGGAGGAACAGTCGAGCATGAGGAAGGCACCGGCGTCATCAAGCGGCTCGGCGGTCTGGCGCGATCGCATCCGATAGCGGCAACGGCTTTCTTCTTCGCCGCGCTCTCGCTCACCGGTATTCCGCCCTTCTCGGGTTTCTGGGCGAAACTGGGTGTCCTCACAGCCGCTGCGGAGGCGGGGGCGGCCGTGGTGTTCGTGGTCGCTCTCGTCGTCAGCGTCGGCACCCTGGGTTCGATGCTCAAACTCGGTACCGGCGTGTTCTGGGGCCAGCCCAAGCAGGCTGAGCCTGATGACGAAACCCCCAGTGACGTCACGGTGGAGCCAGTCGTTGCGGCGGGGACGGTTCTGTCGGTGGCGTCAGCGGTGGAGGCACCTCCGGTGACCAAGTGGCGGCCGTTGCTGGTCATCCCCGGATTCGCACTAGCCCTCATCAGTCTAGGGATCGGGCTGTTCCCGGAATGGCTCCTGGTGTTGGCGCACACGTCGGGGGAATCCCTCGCCGACCCGACCGCCTACGTCGAAGCCGTGCTGGGAGGGAGCACACCATGAGTCGTGTGATGAAGCGATTGTGGGGTCTGCCGTGGCTGGCCGTCTGGGCCACCGGTGCGATCGCAGCGGCCTCAGCCCAGGTGGCGCGCGACATCATCAAGCCGTCCGCGAAATTGGCTCCGGGAATCGTCATCGTGCCCTTGCGGATGCGCACCCACACGGAGGTCGCTGTCTGGATGAGTCTGGTGAATCTCACACCGGGAACCCTGGTGGTGGAGATCTCCGATGATCTCGATGAAGCCTGGGTGCACAGTCTGTACGCACGGGACCCCGAAGCGTTGAAGAGCGATCTCCATGACCTGCAGGACCGGGTGATCAGGTCCTTCGGGGATGAACCGGTGCGGGAGGTGGGGTAGTGGATATTGCGACCTGGGTTCTCGACGGCAGTCTCATTCTCATTTCCATCGGGGCGCTTGCCGCGATCTACCGTGCCGCGGCCGGACCGACCCGAGCCGATCGCGTGGTCGCGGCCGAACTCGGCTTCATCGCAGCGGTCGGCGCGATCGTGCTGGTCGCCTTGAGGCTCGATGAGCCGGTGCTGTTCGATTTCGCCCTGATCGCTGTACTCATCGGTTTCCTCGCCACGATCGGGCTGGCCCGTCTGGTCACCTCGAGGTCACCGGGCCGGCGCGCGGGGAGGCGGGAATCATGATGGAGGCAGTCGTCTCGGTGCTTGCGATCTTCGGAGCGGGCCTGGTGGCGCTCGCCGGGTTGGGACTGTTTCGCCTACCCGATCCCTTGACACGTGCCAGTGCGGTGTCGAAAGCCGCCGCGCTGGGCCTCTTGGTGATCATCCTGGCGGCGATCATCGCGGACTGGTCGCTGCGATCGGTGATCATCTTGATCCTCGTCCTCATCGCCCACCTGGTGACAGTGCCCCTGTCGGGGCTGGCCCTGGCTCGAGCGTCATACCAGTCGGGCACAGCACGTCCTCCGGTCACGACGGTCGACGAACCGGCTGACCGAGAACGCCGGCAGCACGAGTGAGCCCCCGTTAGTCGCAGCGTCAGTCGTCGATGCGGTGGATGCTGCGCACGAACAACACCATCAATCCGGTGATCACGAGGAGTGCGGCCAGACCCAGGTAGGTCGGTTGCAGGCCGAAGCGTTCGACGGCGAGCCCGGTGAACAGCATGGCGACCGGTGGAGCGGCGTAGAAGATCGATAACTGCACCCCGAAAACCCGGCCCTGGGCATCTGGAGCGACCCGTCGTTGCACGATCGTGGTCAGCAGCGGATTCATCGGCCCCCAGGCGAGGCCGAGGACGAAGGCGGCGATCACCATGATGGGAATCGGAGGGAGCAGCGATAACGGGACGATGGCGATCATCGTTCCGGCGAGGACAAGGCGTGCCAGTGTCAATCGCCGCATGCGTGCCGACAGCCAGCCGTAGGCGAAGGATCCGACGACGGAACCGCCGGCAAGCGCGGCGATGACGATGCCGAGTCCCCAGGGCATGTCGAGACTCTCGAAATACGCCGGCAGGATGACCGCTTCGGTGGGTAGGTAGACAGCGGCGAGGACCAGGATCGCGATCGTCAGTGCCCGCAGTGGCACGTCGGCCCAGATGATCCTCACGCCGAGCACGGCCTGCGACCAGAAACCGGGCTGGAACTCCCCAGCATCGACAGAGGCCCGGCGAGCGGCCTGCCCGGAATCGCTTACCCGTAGGACCGCGATGAGGAGAGCAGCCGCAGCGAAAAGCGCGAACGGCACCCAGAATGCATTGATCGCACCGATGCTCGCGATGAGCACGGCCGCGAACAGTGGGCCCAGCGTCCACCCGATGGCGAAGATGCCCTCATGGATCCCGTTAAGCCGGTCGGTGTCGAAGTTCGACTCGCGGGCGACATCGGCGATGAGGGCTTTGCGCCCGGTGTAGCCGGCCGGATCGAACACCGCTCCGATGACCGCCAGGGTAATGATCGTCGGTAGCGAGAGGCCGAACAGCCAAGCGGCGATCGGGAAAGCAGCGACGGATATCGCGGAGGCGATATCGGAGGCGATGCTGACGAACCGACGCCCGAGCCGATCGACACCCCAACCGGCCAGGGGTGAAGCGAGCGCGCCGGGAACAGACGAGATTGCCGCCACGAGCCCGGCCGCGGCCACCGATCCGGTCGATTCCAAGACCAGCCAGGGAATGGTGAGCATGACGATCGCATTGCCAACGCCCGACAGGCCGTTCGCGGATTCCAGCAGCCAGATGCCACGCCAGCGCACCGGCTGTGCCGGATCGCGCGTGTGAGTGGTGAGGGACTCGCTCAGAACGCACCCTCGAGTACGTCGAGTCCTTCGTTGAGGAGGTGATCGGGGATCGACAGTGGCGGCAGGAACCGTAGGACGTTGCCGTAGGTCCCGGCGGTCAGCACGAGCACACCTTGGGCGTGGCACGCCTTGGCGATGCGCTGCGTGAGTTCGGAATCGGGTGTGGTCGTTCCCGGTTGGACGAGCTCGATGGCGATCATCGCACCCCGGCCACGAACGTCGCCGATTTCGGGGTGGGACTGCGCCAGTGAGCGCAGCCGGGGAATCATGATCGATTCGATGTGCCGGGCGCGTGCGCACAGATCCTCGGACTTCATCGCCTCGATGGCTCCGAGCGCGGCGGCGCAGGCGATGGGATTGCCGCCGTAGGTTCCACCGAGGCCACCGACATGAACGGAGTCCATGATCTGCGCGCGACCGGTGACGGCAGCTAGGGGAAGACCACCGGCGATGCCCTTGGCCGTGGTGATCAGGTCTGGTACGACTGCCTCGTGCTCGCAGGCGAACCACTGGCCGGTTCGGGCGAATCCCGTCTGGATTTCATCGGCGACGAACACGATGCCGTGCTGCGTCGCGTATTCACGAAGGGCGGGAAGGTACCCGGGCGCTGGGACGATGAACCCGCCCTCGCCCTGGATCGGTTCGATGATGATCGCCGCGATGTTCGTTCCGCCGAGTTCCTTGTCCATCTTCGAGATCGCCCAGGAAGCGACCTCTGCTCCATCGTGGGGGCCGTCGCGGAACGGGTATGACATCGGCATCCGATAGACCTCAGGTGCGAACGGTCCGAAGGATTGCTTGTACGGCATGTTCTTCGCCGTCAGTGCCATCGTGAGGTTGGTGCGTCCGTGATATCCGTGCTCGAACACCACGACGGCAGCGCGTCCGGTGTGCGCGCGGGCGATCTTCACGGCGTTCTCCACCGCTTCAGCACCGGAGTTGAACAGTGCCGATTTCTTGTCGTGATCGCCGGGGGTCAGGTCGTTGAGGTGCTCGCTCACGGCGACGTACCCCTCGTAGGGGGTGACCATGAAGCAGGTGTGGGTGAACTTGGCCACCTGTTCGGTGACGTTCGCGACGACGAAGGGGTGCGAGTTACCGATGTTCGTCACGGCGATCCCCGAACCCAGATCGATCCAGGAGTTGCCGTCGACGTCGACGATCACACCGCCACCGGCACGTTCGGCGAACACCGGGAGGGTGCCGCCGACTCCCGCCGATACCGATGCGGTGCGTCGGTCCGTGAGTGCTTGGGAGCGTGGGCCGGGGATCGTGGTGACTAGTCGCCGCACCTGGGGAATATCGGGACCCGTTGCTGCGAGGGTGGCTGGATCAAGGGTGTCGGTCATGACCTAAGGGTAGGCGCCACCTGCGTCGCTGGCGAGAGTCTGGGGCGTACCGTGGCAGCCATGCTCGAGCATGCTGCATCGACACCGGGATCGGGGGCTCGACGCCGAATCGTCATCCTGGGCAGCACCGGCTCGATCGGCACCCAGGCGCTGGACATCATCGCCGCTCATCGGGATCGTTTCGTCGTGTCGGGATTGGCCGCCGGGGGGAGCGCGCCGGTGCTCCTCGCCGAGCAGGCCTGGGAGTTCGGGGTCGAGGTGGTCGCCGTCGCCGACGAGCAGCACGGACGCGAAGTCGCAGAGGCGATCGCGGCGGCCGCACACCGCCGGGGGCGGTCACCGCAGGAAGCACCTCGGCTGGTCGTTGGTACGGACGCTGTTGTCGAACTCGCCGGGTCCGCGTGCGATGTCGTGCTTAACGGCATTGCGGGAGCAGCGGGATTGCGACCGACTCTCGCCGCGATCGATGCCGGATCGATCCTTGCCCTCGCCAATAAGGAGTCACTGATCATCGGTGGTCCGGTTGTCACCGATCGCGTTCGGCCAGGACAGATCGTCCCGGTGGACTCTGAGCATTCTGCCCTCGCGCAGGCACTCCTCGCTGGATCAGGCGACGAAGTACGTCGTTTGATCCTCACCGCGAGCGGTGGTCCGTTCCGGGGCTACCAGCGGCATGAATTGATGAACGTGACCTCGCAACAAGCGCTTGCGCATCCCACCTGGGACATGGGTCCCCTGGTCACCATCAACTCGGCCACCATGGTGAACAAGGGGCTGGAGGTGATCGAAGCGCATCTGTTATTCGACGTCCCCCTGGAGCGCATCGACGTCGTCATCCATCCGCAGTCGGTCGTGCACTCGATGGTGGAGTTCATCGATGGTTCGACCATGGCGCAGGCGAGCCCGCCCGATATGCGCATCCCGATATCCCTGGGCCTCGACTGGCCCCACCGGGTCCTTGATGCGGCGCCGGGCTGTGACTGGTCGTCGGCGACAACATGGGAATTCTTCCCCCTGGATGCGGATGCGTTCCCGGCGGTCGACCTGGCGAGGAATCATTGCGAATAAAGCCGAAGAAAAACGATTGGATCAAATTTTT
>JAGYOB010000275.1 GCA_018399515.1 Candidatus Nanopelagicales bacterium | reverse complement strand
GGGGTCTGCACTTGACGCATGGGGGTCGGGGTCGATCTAATAACACCAGTGTTATTTCCCAGGAGGAGTCCCGTGGGTGAATCCAGCATGGCCCATCGCCACGACGGCGATAACGGCATGAGCGCGCCGTCACCGTCGGGCACGTCGTCGTCGAGCGTGCCCGACGACGACGTGCTCCTCGAGCTCATCACCGATGAGGCGATGGAGTGGCAGGAGCGGGCCCTGTGTGCGCAGACCGACCCGGAGGCGTTCTTCCCCGAGAAGGGCGGGAGCACCCGGGAGGCCAAGCGAGTGTGCCTGTCGTGCGAAGTGCGCGTGGAGTGCCTGGAATACGCCCTGGCCAATGATGAGCGGTTCGGCATCTGGGGTGGGTTGTCCGAGCGTGAGCGCCGCAGGTTGAAGAAGCAGGCGGTCTGAGCACGCCCGTGTCCGTCACGACCGTCGTGGTCGCCCGCGACGGTCGCGTGTGGTTGCCCTCCGTACTGGCTGCCCTCGCGGCCCAGACCGTCCCGGCCGATCGTGTCGTCGGCGTCGATGCCGGCTCGGCCGATGGCAGCGGTGAGATCCTGCGCGAGGCACTCGGGGCCGAGCGCGTCAACACCTTGCCGGCCCAGGATCGACCGATCGGCTTCGGCCAGGCCGTGGCCGCCGGACTCGCCAGCGCTGGCGCCTTCTCGAGCGGGGACTCCAGTGAGGACTCCAGCGGGGGCGACACCGGGGAGTGGATCTGGCTGCTGCACGACGATTCGGCCCCCGACCCCCAGGCCCTGGAACGGCTCCTCGAGGCAACTCAGCAGCGTCCGCGCGCGGCGATCGTGGGACCCAAGTGCCTGGGTTGGCATGACCGGCGCCTGCTGATCGAAATCGGATTCTCCATCACCGGATCCGGACGTCGCTTCACCGATCTGGATCCGGCCGAGCATGATCAAGGTCAGCACGACGGCCGCGATGTGGTGCACGCCGTTGGCTCGGCGGGCATGCTCATCCGCCGCGACGTGTTCGACTCCCTCGGGGGTTTCGATCCAGCCCTGCCGCTGTATCGCGATGACCTTGATCTGTGCTGGCGCGCTTGGCGGGCCGGCCACGAGGTCCATGTCGTGCCTGACGCCGTGCTCTATCACCGGGAGGCGTCGTATCACGGCCGTCGAACCGGGTCGACCCGCCCGGGTCAAGGTCACCGCCTGGATCGCCGCAGCGCCGTGCACGTGCTGCTCGCTCAGGCCCCAGCATGGCGAGTTGCCTTCACCGCGCTGCGCTTGGCCATCGAGTCCCTCGTCGTCGCCGTGATCGCCCTGCTGGGCAAGGATGCCCGGCGCGCCAGTGACGAGGTGCTCGCCTGGGGCAGTCTGGCGGCCCACCCACGCCGGTTACTCGACGCCCGTCGTCGCATCAAGCAGACCTCGGTGCAGTCCTCGCGTGCCGCGGTAGGGGAGTTTCGTCCCGGGGTCGCCGTGCAGTTGCGCCAGGGCGCCGAGGTCATCTCTGGCTGGTTCACCCCGAGTGGCTCGCCAGATTCCCGGGCCCGGGAATCTTCCACGCGCACGGCTGCGGTCGCCATCGCCCCGGAGACCGGGCCGTCGGATGAATCGATGGACCTGTTCGAGGATGGCAGCGCCACCTGGTTGCGCCGGTTCTTCAGCCGACCGGGCTTCATCTTGTTCGTCGTCTCGCTCGTGGTCACGCTCGCGGCAACCCGCGGACTGTGGTGGGGCGAGGGGGGATTGGTCGGCGGTGCACTGCTACCTGCCCCGGCCGGTGCCGGGGATCTGTGGGCGATCTACACCCAAACCTGGCATGACGTCGGCCCCGGTTCGACCGTGCCCGCTCCGGCCTGGGTGGCGCTGCTGGCCGCATGGTCCACGGTGCTGCTCGGTGATGCCGGTGCGGCGGTGGCGTCGCTGATCCTGCTCGCGGTTCCGGCGGCGGCACTGTCAGCGTGGTGGTCGCTGCGCGGGGTGATCACCACGACCCCGGTGCGCCTGTGGGCGGCCGCCGCCTACGCCCTGCTGCCGGGGATGACCGGTGCCATCGCAACCGGTCGGATCGGCACGACCGCCGCGCTCATCGTGCTTCCGCCCACTGCCCGGGCGATCGTGCGCAGCCTGGCCGGTTCGGACCGGAATCTGCCGGGACTGTCACCGGCGCGGGCGCGCACACCGTGGTGGGCAGCGCTCCTGCTGGCGGCGGTGACCGCGTTCGCTCCCGTGCTGTGGCCGGTCACCACCCTCATCGTCATCATCGCCGCCATCGTGATGGTCGTTCAGGGGCGATCGGTGGGGGCCCTCGCCCGCGCCGCCATCATCGTGATCACCCCGATCGTGGTGCTTCTGCCCTGGTCGCTGCTGCTGTTCACGGAACCGAGTCGGTTACTGCTGGAGCCGGGACTCCCACTGTCGGCGGCCGCCGACCTGAGTGCTCTGTCGGTGCTCGCGGTCAATCCGGGCGGAGCGGGGACACCGGCGATCTGG
>JAGYOB010000274.1 GCA_018399515.1 Candidatus Nanopelagicales bacterium | reverse complement strand
GCAGCGAGTGCCGCATTGACGATCGACCCGGAATCCAGATCGTGGGCGGCGTACAAATCGGGAATCGAACCTGATTGACCGAATCCGTCGACACCGAGTGGCACGCATGGCACACCGAGGGCCGAACCGAACCACGCCATCGCGTGGCTGGCCGCATCGTGCACGGTGACGATCGGTGCGCGCTCACCGAAGATCGACCACAGTGGGCCGGGCAGGCTCGGTGCCGTTGCGGTGCGCACGCCCTGACGAAGGGTGCGCTGCCAGGAGTTGTACAGCCGGTCGGAGCTGGTGACATCGACGACGTGTGCGGCCACGCCTTCCTCGGCCAGTTCATCGGCGGCCACCAAGATCTCCGGGAGCACGGGTCCGGAACCGACAAGATGCACCAGCGGTGCTCGGCCATCGTCGGTGACCAGGTGCGGGTGCGCGGCGTAGGCATCGCGCAGGCGGTAACCGCCGGCTAGCACCTGGCGGCGCAACACAGCGTCACCGATGCGCTGGCGGGCTTCTTCGAACGGCACCTGGTCGAGGGGCCGCGTGGTCAACCGCAGGTAGTAGGCGCCCTGTTCGGCTGGCTGCGCGGTGGTGGGTGCGTCCTCGCCGGAGGCGATCCGCGCGATCGAATCGCACAGCAGCCAGTCGAGAGCGGCTGCATAGGTCGGCTCGATCGCGGTGAGGCCGGGCAGTTCCAGCCCGATGCTGGCGGTGATCGTCGACTGATGCGCCCCACCTTCGGGTGCCAGCGTGATCCCACTGGGAGTGCCGGCGACGATGAACCGCGCGCCGGAATAGCAGCCGTAGATGAGCGCGTCGAGACCGCGAGCGACGAACGGGTCGTAGAGCGTGCCGATCGGGATCAGTGGCTGCGCCGAAAGATCCCATGACAGACCCAACTGACCGAGCAGGAGGAACAGGTTCATCTCGGAGATGCCCAGTTCGATGTGCTGCCCGGTCGGGCCCTCGGCCCATTTCAACACCGGGTCGGCATTCCACGCCCGGCGTTCCTCGGGCGAGAACACCCCGGTCCGGTTGATGAACCCGGCGAGGTTCGTCGACGTCGCGACATCGGGAGCGGTGGTGACGAGGTACTTCGCCACCGCCTCATCGCGGCTCAGGTCGACCAGGACGCGGCCGAAGGCTTCTTGCGTGCTAAGCGGGCGTGACCCGCTGATTCCGGTGGCCGGCGGCACGGTGATCGGCAGGGATTTCACCCGCGGGTCGCGATGCAAGATCTCGCGACGTTCTGCGGCCAGGATGCCCTCGGGGCTGGCCGGGTCGAACCGGTCCCACTCGGTTTCTCCGGTGAGCCCGACCTCGGCGCGCAGGGAGTCGATCTGCTCACCGTTGAGCAGCGCCGAGTGGTTGCGCGGGTTGCCGGCGATCGGCAGTCCCCAGCCCTTGATCGTGTAGGCGAACACAACACTGGGCTTATCGGCGACCGCGTCGCATTCGGCGAAGGCGTCCAGCAGCGCCCCGAGGTCGTGGCCGCCGAGATCGGTGACCAGCGGGGCGAGTTCGGCATCGGGGATCGACATCGACCAATCGACCACCTCGGCGGGTGCACCGTCGAGGAAGCGTTCGCGCAACTGCGGCCCCTCGAGACCGAACAGCGACTGATACTGCTCATTGGGCATCGCGTCGATCCACTCGCGCAGCGCCTGACCGCCCTCTTGGGTGAACGCCGCCTGCAGGCGCTTGCCGTACTTCACCTCCACAACGTGCCAGCCGGCGGCGGCGAACTGCACCGCCCACTGATGGATGCGAACCCCGGGCACGACGCGGTCGAGGGACTGGCGGTTGAAGTCCACGATCCACATCGCGTTGCCCAGGCCTGCGGTCGCCGAATCAGCGACGGCCTCCCACACATTGCCCTCATCGAGTTCAGCGTCGCCCATAATCGCGATGAACCTCGAATGCGGACGCGGACCGAAATGCGCATCGACATACCGACGCGTTGCAGCGGCGAACAACGGAGCTGCCGCGCCCAACCCGACCGAACCGGTCGAGAAATCAACCGTGTTGGGATCCTTCGTCCGCGACGGATACGACTGAAGTCCACCGAATTCGCGCAAGCGCGTCAGATAGGACCGGTCGAGATCGCCGAGCAGATACGAGATCGCGTGAAAGACCGGGGACGCGTGCGGTTTGACGCTCACCCGGTCCTCGGCGCGCAGATAGGAAAACCACAGTGCCGTCATGATCGACACGAGGCTGGCACTACTGGCCTGGTGGCCCCCGACTTTGATGCCGTCCACCGATTCCCGCTCGCGATTAGCGGCGTCGACGATGCGCGTCGACAGCCACAGCACACGGCGCTGGACGCTGTCGAGCAGATCCATGACCGCCTCCTTCGTTGTTCCGCGGGCGAATCCCCGCTCGATCAGTGTGCTTCGAGGAAGTCCTGCAGCATCGCGTCGAATTTCTTCTTCAGGTCCTTGCCCGCGAACACGTGTGTGGCCTCGGGCCAGTCCACCGCCTGGCAGTTGGGCATGAGGTCGGCGATGAGCTGCGTGTGTCGCGGAGTCGTGATCGGGTCGCGGCCGGCGTTGACCACGATCGCCGGAACCTGAACCTGCGGTAGGTCCTCACGGGCATCGTATGTCGTGCATGCCTGCACGAGGCGGCGCTGCGCCTCGAGGCGACCGTTGAGATCCGGCCAGGTGCCGTTCTCACCGAGCAGTCGGTCGCGGTTGGCGTTGTAGAACTCCCCGTCGAAGCTGTAGCTCGCTGCGAGTTTCTGGAATTCCGCCCAGCCCATCGCTTCATGCACATCGACCATCGTATTGAGTTGATCGACCATGATCTCGTCGGCAAAAGCCCAGCACCCGGTCATCACCAGGGATCGGGCCAGATCGGGTCGGCTGAAGGCCAACTGCTGGCCGACGCAGGCCCCCATGCCCACCATGCCCACCACGTGCACATTCGACCAGCCGAGGTGATCGAGCAGCCCGGCGAGGTCGGATGCATACAACTGCATCGACGCGGTCTGCGAATAATCGTCGGTCGACTCCTGGATTCCGCGGTAGTCGTAGATCGCGACCTGGTAGTTGTTGAACAGATACCGGGGCGCATCGGCGCTGCGGCCGTGGCAGAACGTGCCCCAGCCCCCCATGCAGACCGCCTGCGGCAGGCCATCCTCCCCGTGCACCTCGTAGTACATGGTGTGTCCGTTGATGTCCAAGGTCGGCACGGGATCTCCTCATGATCGGGGGTGGACTGTGCCCCCATGTATACAACCGAGGGCGCCGGCTGGCTACAGGGACCGGCCGAAAAAGAAAAATAACGATAAAGAAGGCGGAAAGTTCGCAGGAATTTACACAACCCCATTGGCGGGCCTGCCCAGATTGTGTACTCTCCCCAGAACCGGTAGGCATCTTTTCGACTCGACTAAGGAGCGCGACGTGGATCTCGGCGTCTTCATCCCCATCGGCAACAACGGCTGGCTCATCTCGACGACCTCGCCCCAGTACAAGCCGAGCTTCGACCTCAACCTCGAGGTGTGCCAGCTCGCAGAGAAGTACGGGTTCGAGTTCGCCCTGTCCATGATCAAGTTCCGCGGCTTCGGCGGCGACAGCGAGTTCTGGGACTACAACCTGGAGTCCTTCACCCTGATGGCCGCCATCGCGGCTCGCACCGAGAAAATCAAGCTCTTCGCCTCGACCGCGGTGCTCACCCTGCCGCCGGCTCTCGTCGCGCGCATGTCGGTGACCGTTGACTCGATCGCGCCGGGGCGTTTCGGTGTGAACATCGTGTCCGGCTGGGCGCCCGATGAGTACCGCCAGATGGGTCTGTGGCCAGGGGATGAGTACTTCGGCTACCGCTACGACTACTCCACCGAGTACGTCCAGGTCATGCAGGAACTGTGGAAGAACGGCACCTGCACGATGGATGGCAAGTACTTCCAGATGGACGATTGCATGTGCAAGCCGACCCCGAGCCACAAGATCGAGTTGGTGTGCGCCGGGCAGTCCGAGCGGGGCATGGACTTCTGCGCCACCTACGGCGACTACCAGTTCATCCTCGGCACCGGTGTGAACACGCCCACCGCCTACGCACCCGCCAACGAGCAGCTGATGAAGGCCAAGGAGAAGACCGGTCGCGACGTCGGCTCCTATGTGCTGTTCATGGTCATCACCGGCGATACCGATGAAGAGGCCATGGCCAAGTGGAAGAAGTACAACGATGGCGCTGACACCAAGGCCCTGGCGTGGATGGCCGACCAGACCGACGCCGACGAGTCGGCCAGCGAGGGCAGCACCGCCAAGACGATCTCGCTGCCCGAAGGCGCGATCAACTTCAACATGGGCACCCTGGTCGGTTCCTACGAGTCGGTGGCCCGGATGCTCGATGAGGCTGGCTCGGTGCCGGGCACCAAGGGCATCATGCTCACCTTCGATGACTTCATCGAGGGCATGAAGGTCTTCGGCGAGAAGGTCCAGCCGCTGATGAAGACCCGCTCGGTGAAGGTCGGCTAACCCCG
>JAGYOB010000273.1 GCA_018399515.1 Candidatus Nanopelagicales bacterium | reverse complement strand
AGCTCTGGTGACCGGCAACACGATCGTGTGGAAGCCGGCCGAGCATGCTGCTGGAATCGCACTTGCCATGGCTGAGTTGTTCTATGCCGGCGGCGTGCCCCGCGATGTGCTGAAGGTTGTCGTTGCGGACGGCCCGACGACTTTCGACGGCCTCGATGCTGCCATGCAGGCCGGATACGTCAACAAGCTCGGCTTCACCGGTTCGACCGATGTCGGTCGTCGCCTCGGTGAACTCGCCGGTCGCCATCTGCAGTCGCCGTGCTTGGAACTCGGTGGCAAGAACCCAATGGTCGTCATGCCCGATGCGAATCTCGACCTGGTCATCGAGGGTGCGCTGTTCTCCGGATTCGGTTCGGCCGGTCAGCGCTGCACGTCGCTGGGCACGATGTGGGTGCATCGTGATGTCTACGACGTCGTCCGCGACCGTTTCGTCACCGCGACCCAGAACGCAGTGGTTGGCGATCCGTTTGCCGACGTGCTGTTCGGGCCGCTCATCGATGAGAAGTACCTACTCAACCACGACAAGCATCTGGGTCTGATCGCCGATCACCACACCGTCTACGGCTCCACCGGAGTCGGCCGCATCACGTCGACGAATCCGCGTGCCGGATTCATCGGCGACCCCGACGCCGGATGGTTTGCACACCCGACGATCGTGGAGGGAATCCGCCCCGGTGACGCGTTGTACGACACCGAGACCTTCGGTCCGCTCGTCGGCCTCGGCGTCTTCGACACCCTCGATGAAGCCATCGAGTTGAGCAATGGACACGGCTACGGCCTGTCGAGCGCTATCTACAGTTCCGACCCGCAGGCGATCTGGCGATTCCGCAACGGCATCTCTGCGGGCATGCTGTCGGTCAACAACACGACGTCGGGTGCGGAGGCGCACCTGCCGTTCGGCGGCAACGGTCGCAGCGGCAACGGTTCGCGCCAGAGTGGAGTGTGGGTGCTCGATCAGTTCACCCGCTGGCAGTCGATGAACTGGGACTACAGCGGCAAACTGCAGAAGGCGCAGATGGACCTGATCGAACTCCCCTGCGACATGGACTTCCGTCTGTGATAACCGCACTTCCCGAATCCGCCGACGTCGTCGTCGTCGGTGGTGGGGTGATGGGTACCTCGACGGCGTTCCACCTTGCCGAAGCCGGCGTCGACGTCGTGCTCGTCGAGCGAGGCGACCTGGCGGGTGGATCGACGTCCCGGGCCGCCGGTGGTGTTCGAGCGAACTTCTCCGATGAACTCAACATCTCGCTCGGTCTGCGATCCTTGGAGTTATTCGAGGCCTTCGAGCAGCGACCGGGTCAGGGCATCGACCTGCACCGCAGCGGTTACCTCTTCGTCTTGACCTCACCCGACGAGGTAGCGACCTTCGAACGCACCATCGCCTTGCAGAACTCCCTCGGAGTCGAATCTCGCCTAGTCGATGCCGAGGAAGCCGTGCGGTTATCGCCGCTGTTGAACCCCGACGGTGTCCTGGCCGCTGCCTGGTCACCGCGCGACGGTCATTGCGCACCGGAATCGGTCGTCATGGGCTACGCCACAGGTGCCCGACGTCATGGAGCCACGGTGCGCACCGGCGTCGAAGTGACCGGCATCGACACGGTCGGCGGTGAGATCACGGGCGTGGTGACGACAGCGGGCACCGTGCGCACCGGCTGCGTCGTCGATTGCGCCGGTGCATGGTCGCCGCAGATCGCCGCCTACGTCGGTGTCGACCTGCCGGTCACGCCCTACCGTCGCGAATTGCTCGTCACCGAACCGATGCCCGAACCGATCGATATGGCATTCACCATCGAATACGGCACGAGCCTGTACTGGCACCGGGAAGGCCGCGGCATCTTGACCGGGTTCTCCGATAAGGCCAATCCAGCCGGATTCGATCTCGATCGTGATCCGGAGTTCCCCGCGAAACTCGCCGAACTCGCCGAGTTCCGCGCACCGGGCTTGCTCGATCTCGGCGTCCAAACCGGCTGGTCGGGGCTGTATGAGGTGACTCCCGATCACAATGCGTTACTCGGCGAGGCGAGTGACGTATCGCGTTTCCTTTACGCCACCGGCTTCTCCGGGCACGGATTCCTGCAGGGCCCAGCGGTCGGGGAGATCCTGCGGGATCTGTACCTCGGCGCCGAACCGTTCATCGACGTCTCCCCGCTCGATGTGCACCGGTTCACCACCGGGGACCTGCGCCCCGAGCACAACATCGTGTGAGTCCGTTGATCGAACCTCAGGCGCGGGATTCGAACATGCCGAGCAGGGCTGCGACGCCGAGGACCGAACGCGGCGCATAGGCCACGCGCCACAGCCCACCGTGATTGGCCCCCTGGATGAACAGGTCCAGCGGATGATCGAGGGGAACACGTGGATCGGCGGGCGCATCCGGATTGCGCAGATCGTGGACGAGCAGTGCCGCCATCAAGGTCGTCGACGTCGCCGGCTCGAACACCTCAACGCCGAACCGACCCGCACCCGCATACGCGGCTGCCAAGGCCCGATTCTTCACCACCGACGCGGTGCGGGTGGCCGGCGCGATGTTCAACGACACACGGTGGCCGGCCTCGCGCAACGTCGTGGCTCGCCACCGCTGGAATCGCTTGGCGAGGGCATAGTTCGGTCCCTGCTGGGGCACCAGGCTGTCGTTCACCCCGACCTGGCGACCGCTGGTCATCGTCACCACGTCGGGATAGTTCGGGGCGAACTGCCGCGCTAGGCGCAGCGGGGCCTGCATGATCCGCCCGGCACCGCGGTGGGCCCAGCGGCGCCGGGATTCCTCGACAGCCTCCATCGGCACCATGAACACGTCGGTCGGTGTAGCCAGATACGCCATCGTCGATCCGGGGAAAGATTCGGCGATATCGGTCATGATCGCGTCGGTCGCCAGGGACAGCCGTACGTGAGTCGACCCGTCGGCGTAGGTGTAGTTGCCCACGACCATCGGCCGACCCAGTCGGGCCAACCAGGTACGGACCTGGGGCGCTCGACCGAGCAGATCCGCACCGGCGAGCTCAGCGGCTGCGGCATCGTCATCGTCTTCGAGTACGGCACCATCACGCAGGAAATCCGGGATCGTTCCTCGTTCGACGGGCAGGTGCAGCGTCCCGGCGGTTGCTCGAGCGGTGGCGATGAGCCTCTCCCACACGGCTGGGCGGGGCAGATCCACCGCATGCACGCGGGCCCCCCAGCGCAACAGCGAACGGGTCGGTCCCATCTCCGCGCCCGCACCCAAGACCGCAACATCCACGTCAGACAGATCGAGCCAGTCGGGATTGTCCATCACGAGTTCGACCGCCGCGGCGAAACTCGGCTCGGCGATCCCGGCATCGACCCAGGTGCGCAATTGGTGTCGCAGATCGTCACCGAACAGTCGCCGGCCGCGGTAGGGCACCGACAGGTCGCGCTCTCGCATCGCGACACCGCGCACCGTGAGGGTGTCGTATCCGGGATCGTTCTGTTCGGCAAAAGCCTCAGCGATGCTGGTCACGCCTTCAGCGCCGGAGAACCCCGCGTGGGAGATCAACGACTGCGCCCCGGCCCGGGACATGTCCGCACCGGCTACCGGGTCGCTGGCGGCGACCGTCAGCAGGTCGCGATAGGCCTCCACGTAATCGCGCCGCCATTTCGACAGCCTGCTGATCCGATCCGCCAGCGCCGGGTCGTAGGCGCGAGCGGCATCGGCGACGACATCCTGTCCGATCCGGGTCGAACTCACCCGACCATCGGGTCCAGGTCGCAGCACGACACCGTGCGCGGCGGTAGTGGGATCGCTCATGGTGTCGCTCAGCGTACCCGGAGCACAATGTTCATCACGTTCATCACGTTCATCACGTTCATCACCGCGAGCGCTCGGCGATGTAGACGCCGGCCAACACCACCAGCCCACCGATGATCTGCACCGGGGTGAGGATCTCGCTGAGGGCGAGCCAGGCCACGATCGAGGCGAGCACCGGCTCCATCATGCCCACGGTCGAGGCCTGTGCCGAGGTCAGATGATGCAGGGAGGCGACGACCAGCCAGAAGGGTGCGACGGTGCCGAGGACCACCATCCAGGCGATGAGGAAGGACACCGGAACCTCCGGACCATCGACACCCAGCGGCTGTCCCGACCCGGTGAGGTCCTCCCACGGATAGCTCCACCACGGCTGGATGATGGCGAAGAACAGTGCTGCGACCCCGAAGCCCCACATCGTCAACGAGATGGTGTCGCGACCATTCGGTCGATGTACCTGATGCTCAGCCAGGATGTAGTACACCGCGAGAGCTGAGGCTGCACCGAGAGCTGCCGCCGCACCCAGAACGTTCAGCGAGAAACCCTGCCAGGCCTGGGCGACCAGGCTGAGTCCGAGCAGTGCGAGAACCAGGCCGACCCACACGGTCGGGCGCACCGGCTGCTTGCGACCGAACCGGAACCACAGCGCCACCATGATCGGTGCGGTGAACTCGATGATGAGGGCCACTCCGACAGCAAGGCGTTCGATAGCGAAGAAGAACAACCACTGGGTCATAGCGACACCGAGGATGCCGAAGGCGAGCAGCAGCGCGATCTCGTCCTTTCGGATGCGCAGTGCCGAGCGTCGCGTGATCGCGACGATGATCAGCATGATGAGGAAAGCCACCGTGACACGTAGTTCGGTCAGTCGAGCGGCGGAGATCCCGGTGACCAGGATCGATTTGCTTACTGTGCCGTTGATGGCGAACAGCAATGCCGCGATCGAATAGACCGTGTACCCCAGAAC
>JAGYOB010000272.1 GCA_018399515.1 Candidatus Nanopelagicales bacterium | reverse complement strand
CTGGTGACATTCGCCGCGGGTGTCAACGATGTTCTGAGGCGGAATTTCGATCTCGATGCGACGGTCGAGCAACTCACTAGGGGAGTCGCACTGCTTCGGCAGACGGGAGCAACAGTTGTTGTTTTCGCGTTCGGCGATACATCCCGACGGTCACGAGTTATGGGAACAGTGACCGAAAGGCTGCGCAGATATAACGAAGCCACTCGTCAGGTCGCACAGCAACACGGTGCTGTGGTCGTCGACTTCTGGGGAGCGGCGGTGTTCGACGACGATGTGTTCTGGTCCTCCGATCGATTGCACCTGTCGCCGGAGGGTCATGATCTGGCTGCGCGTGCGGCCCTGGCCGCCCTCGGACTCGAGGATGATTCCTGGCGGTCGCCGCTGCCCAGCCAACGGCCGCCATCGCGCTTCGCGCGTGCGGTGAGCCACGTCCACTGGACGGGGACATTTCTCGTTCCCTGGATCGGTCGTCGCATTCGCGGCGCGAGTTCAGGGGATGGCGTGACGGCTAAACGTCCACTGCTCAGCCCGGTGTCACCTGACGAGTAGGCGATCGCGCTCTGCGTAGATTCGGCATCCACAACCCGCGTCGGAAATGTCTATGCACAGTTGGGTCCGCGGGGTTGGCACCCCTTCGTGGGGCGTGGCGAATGTAGTCGCATGGCAGACAGATCACGACTTCGCTATCACCCGTTCCATCAGTCGGTTCAGCCCACGAATTCGCTCATCGCCACTACCCCTTCGACGTTGTCACCTGAAATCATCGTCGCAGGGATGGCTGATCTCCTGGGGTTCCATCCGGAGGATTCCTTGATCGTCGTCGGCCTCAGTGTCGATCCCCAGCGTCCAGTCGTCGCAACCTTGAGAGTCGACCTACCCTCTGTAGATGACCTGCAGGATCGCGCCGATCTGGTCACGTGGTTGTCGGTACCGCTGTCGGCAGCTGCCAGCAGGTGCGACTCGATGATCGTTCTCGTGTGGTCGAATACGACAGCGCGTGAGAACGCAGCGCTCATTGACGAGGTCGCGGGGATGATCGCCTCGACGGGCACCTGTGTCGCTGACGGTCTGATTGTGTCCTCAGTCCCTCGACCTAACGATGCTCCATCGACAAACTGGCGGTCGTTGTGGTGCGCAGGAGCGT
Source organism: Candidatus Nanopelagicales bacterium (assembly GCA_018399515.1). GTDB lineage: Bacteria > Actinomycetota > Actinomycetes > S36-B12 > S36-B12 > M55B157. Next base: position 1,420 of record JAGYOB010000272.1, on the reverse strand, counting down.
CGTGCTGCGATGAATTTGGAAATCACCTCACCAATGACCATCGCGAAGCTGCTGCCCGAATCTTCTCGCGCGCGGGCCGGGTACCCGCGGCGTCTCGCACCGACCTCGAGCGGGAATTAGCAGCGAGGAGCCCGCAGGGGCGATGGTCCTCTCCCGGTGACCTTCCTCGCGATGCCTTCGACGTCGCCGTGATCCATGCGGTATCGCTCCTGCGGACGGGGGGTGCGCCCTCGTCGGTAGATTCGGTTCTTCTCGCACAGGCGTTGTGCGACGTTCGGGTCCGCGACACGGTGATCTGGGAGATGCTGACCTATCCCGAGGCCGACTGGACGCGTGCCGCTGACGTTCTGACGCACATCGTGCGCTCGTGCCCTCAACCGTTCCTATCGCCGCTCGCCACTTGCCTGGCAATATTTCGATGGCAGCTCGGAGACGGCGTTCGCGCCATGATCGCCATCGAACACGCATTAGCGGCGGACCCGCACTATGCCCTCGCCCAGCTCATCGGCGGTTGCATCACCCATGGCGTGCACCCAGCCGAATGGCGCGGCGATCTGCACTGTCTGAAACGGCAGGACCTGTCTGGTCCCTGATGCACGGTGCGAACTGATGCGCTATCTTTTTCCCCAGGTCATGAGCGCCAGCGTTAAGCCCCGGCTTGCTGGCCGGCAACCCTCCGACCGCGGTGGGGTGCTCCGGGTGAAGACCGGGCCTGAAAATCAGGCAAGCGCGGGTCTTGCACCCAGGCAAGTCCTGTGTTCGCGACGTATGGCATAGGAGAACGCATGTCCCACGGATGGTCCTTCGAAACTCGGCAGATCCATGCCGGTCAAGCGCCCGATGCGGCGACCAACGCCCGAGCGCTCCCGATTTATCAGACGACGTCCTACACCTTCAACGACACCACGCATGCGGCGAACCTGTTCGCCCTGAAGGAACTCGGCAATATCTACACCCGCATCATGAACCCCACGCAGGCGGCCGTCGAAGACCGCATCGCCTCATTGGAGGGAGGTGTCGGTGCGCTGCTCGTGTCGAGTGGGCAGGCTGCCGAGACACTGGCGATTCTCAATATCGCGGAGGCCGGTGACCACATCGTTTCCAGCCCCAGCCTCTATGGCGGGACGTTCAATCTGTTCCATTACACGCTTCCGAAGATGGGCATCGAGGTGTCCTTCGTGGAGGATCCCGACGACCTTGCATCCTGGCGCGCGGCTGTGCGACCCAACACCAAGGGGTTCTTCGGCGAGTCGATCTCCAACCCGAAGAACGATCTCCTTGACATCGAAGGCGTTGCCGGTGTCGCACACGAGGTTGGCGTACCACTGATCGTGGACAACACAGTTGCCACGCCGTTCCTCATCCGCCCGCTGGAATGGGGCGCCGACATCGTCGTGCACTCCGCCACGAAGTACATCGG
>JAGYOB010000271.1 GCA_018399515.1 Candidatus Nanopelagicales bacterium | reverse complement strand
CCGGAAAGCGCGACATCCTCGAGCTAGGCGATATCGAGGTGGCGCGTGACTGGGGCTGGGCGCCGGACTATGTCCGTGCCATGCGGTTGATGATGCAAGCACCGAGCCCCTCGGATTACGTGCTGGCGACGGGTATCTCCCACCGGCTGTCTTTCTTCGTGGAGAAGGCATTCGCCGCAGCGGGGATTCGTGAATGGCGTGCGCATGTCCAGAGCGCGGGCAGCGACCGACCCAACGACACCAACAAGATGGTGGGCGATTCCACCCGGGCCTACCGCGAGCTCGGCTGGCGGCACACCGTCGACTTCGATTCCATGGCGGGGGAGATGGTGCGCTTCGATATGCACCTTCAGGACGAACCCGAAGCGCTCTGGCACGGCTTTTGAATCTCGGCTCGAATCACCAGAGCCCTCCTTGCCTCCCCTACTCTGGGCCGGTGCCGCAGTTCGTGTCCTATGCCCAAAATGGCGAGGATGTTCGCCTCTGGCACGCATTCGGCCCCGCTGAATCCACCGGATCCACCCAGCCACCCTCGAACACCTATGTGGAAGTCGGTGCGAACTATCCGCGGGACCTGTCGATATCGGCGGCCCTATACGACCTCGGCTGGCGAGGGCTGCTCGTGGAAGCCGATCCGAATCTCGCGCAGGAGTTACGCCGGTGCCGGCCGGGCGACACTGTGCTGCAGGTGGCCGCGGCCCGAAGCGACGGTGAGTTGCGCTTCTTCCAAGTCCCCGGGACCGGATTAGGCACCCTCGATCAGAAGGAAGCGCAGGCGGCCGCCGATCGCGGCTTCGAGGTCCTCGAAACGCTCGTCCCGACCCGGACACTCGATGCGATCCTCGATGACTTTCTCACCGCAGCTGAACCCACCATCCACGCACTCACCATCGATGTGGAAGGCGCGGAGAGCGAAGTTCTCGGCGGGTTGTCCCTCGAACGCCACCGGCCGTGGGTGTTGTGCGTGGAAGCGATCGACCCAGGAACGCATGTCCCGTCACATGACGAATGGGAAGCATCGATCCTTGACCGGGGTTACCGGTTCGTGGCGTTCGATGGCATCAACCGTTGGTACGTGGCCGATGAACACGCCGATCAGCTGGTGGGTCCAAGCGCCGGCGCTCCGCAGGGCACCACGATCGCGGGAGCCATCGCCACGCCGTTCCACGCCTTGGACATCGGAGTCTTCGGCTGGCGCACCGCTGCCGAGGAAGCACTCCGCTTGAAGGAGCAACGCAGCACTACCCGCCAGGCCTGGCAACGCGAGATCGTGATGAACGAGGCCACGAGCCAGGTGCGCAGCAGTGAGTATGAGCGGCGCATCATCGAACTCGATGCCGCGCTCTCCCAGGTGCAATCCAGCCGCACCTTCGCGCTGAGTCGGACGTTCGCCCGAGTGGGGAAGAAGGGTGTGCACACGCTGCGCCGCATGCGCACGGTTCTCCCTGCTCCAGTGAACAACCAGATCGTTCGATCGCGACACCTCAAGCACGTGACCACCAACATGGGGCACCTGACGGACCCGTCCTACTTGGGTGCCACACCCGAGCAACCCGTCACGTGGATCGCCACCGGCGAGGACGACCAGAACAACCCCATCGCCCGTCCGCCCGTACCGCCGGGCCTTTCCTTGGACCCACTGACCGAAAAGCAGATCGAGGAAGTCCGAGCGTGGCTGCGGGA
>JAGYOB010000270.1 GCA_018399515.1 Candidatus Nanopelagicales bacterium | reverse complement strand
GCCGCGGCGCATATCCTGGCACAGCTGGCCGTCGCCCCAGGCGTCGTACTGGGTCAGCGTGTTGGAGAAGCCGTTGCCTTCGCGCACGATCACGTTTCCGCGCCACCCGAAAATCGCGCCGTAACCCACCGCGATCAGCAGCACGATCAACGCCGCGTGGAACAGCAGGTTCCCTGTTTCGCGGGCATAGCCCTTTTCTGCCGAGACCCAACCACCGCGTCCCTCAGTCCCGGAATCGTCATCCACTCCGCGGGCGACGCGCCACCGGCGCCGGCGCAGATCCGCTTCGACATCGTCGAGCACCGTATCCGCCGACACCGCACCGGCAGAGGATTGCCGATCCGTGGTCCAGGTTCGAAAGTGCGCCATGCGCGACAGTCGGCGGGGCGCCCGCGGCGGTGGAGTGCGCAGGGCCAAGATGTGCACGCCGGTACGGGGCAGCACACAGCCGATGACCGAGATGAAAAGCAGCAGATAGATCGCCGCGAACCAGGGTGCGGCATAGACATCGAAGAAGCCGAGACGATCGAGGAGCGGTCCCCAGGTCGGAGCACCCTCGATCCATTCACGCACCAGGATCGGATCGATCCCGCGCTGGGGCAGCACCGAACCGGGGATCGCCGCCACCGCGAGCGCGAACAGCAAGATCAGCGCGGTACGCATACTGGTCAGCTGACGCCAGGCCCACCGGGCGAATCCGCCGGCCCCCAGCGGGGGCAGCGTGCCCGGAGCCGACGGCGGTGTCGAGGCCGGATCGGCGACCCTCCCCTCGACGGAGGATTCGGCGCTGGCGGGTGGCGTGGACATGGTCTATCCAGTCTTACCCATGCTGCTCGCCCGCGCTCACCCACCCGTAGGCCGATGTGGGGTCGATCTCACCGAGGGGTCGATCACAGCGCCGGTCGCTGCTCACAGGATCGTTTCGAAGCCAGGCAGCCAGATCCGCAGCCAGATGGTGAACTGGGTCCACAGGCCGGTGACGAGCAGGATCCCGATGAGAACCAGCAGGCCACCACCGATCCGCATGATCAGCGCATAGTGGGAGCGCACCCACGCCAACGTGCCGGCGAGGTGACGGAATGCCAGAGCCAGGGCGATGAACGGCACACCCAGCCCGATGCAGTAGGCGAAGGCCAGAATCGCACCCCGGGTCGCGCTCGCCTCGGTGAAGGCCAAGCCCTGCACGGCGGTAAGCGTCGGGCCGATGCACGGGGTCCACCCCAGCCCGAACAGCACGCCGAGCACGGGCGCACCCCACACCCCCCAGCGCGGTAGCCGATGAATGCGCCATTCGCGCTGGAATCCCGGCCACATCCGGTCCAGGGCTCCCATGAACGCCAACCCCATGGCGATCACAAGGACCCCCAGGACCCGGCTGATGATGTCCGCGTACTGCAGGAGAGCCGCGCCGAGCCCACCGAAAGCTGCCCCGAAGGAGACGAACACCACGGAGAACCCCAGGACGAACAGCACGCTGCCGGCCAGAACACGGCTCTTGACCGCGACCCCGCCCCCTCCTTCGGCGATCTCCGCGCCGGTCAACCCGGTGACATACGACACGTACCCGGGTGCCAAGGGCAGAACACAGGGGCTGAGGAAGGACACCAGTCCGGCAGCCAGTGCCAACGGGATGGCCAGCAGCAGGCTGCCATCGGTGACGGTCTGGGTGATCCCCGTCATCGCAGTAGCGGCTCGATGAGTCCACGCAGCGCCGACGCCGAGACCTTGCCCAGTGCCCGACCCGCGACCCGCCCCTGCGGATCGATAACGATCGTCGACGGGATGGCCTGCGGCGGAAGAGTGTCAGCAAACAGCAGTTGCAATTGTCCATCACGGTCGATGACATTCGGGTACGTGATGCCATAGGTCTCAACGAACGCTCGAGCCGCCGCATCGGAATCGCGGGTATCCAACCCGACGAACTGCACCCCTCGGCCTTGGAATTCCTCCCAGACTTCCTGCAGTTCGGGAGCTTCAG
>JAGYOB010000269.1 GCA_018399515.1 Candidatus Nanopelagicales bacterium | reverse complement strand
TCGGCATCGATGCTCAGATCCTCGGTGAACGCCGCGATGTTCGCCGGCACGAGTGTGGGGACATGATCGGTCGTCAAGGGAATGCCGATATCGGAGGAACACAGCACGTCACCGGCCAGTGCACCCAGGCCTTGGCCGACCTGCATTCCGAACATGCTGGCGCCCATCTGCTGGGCCATGCCCATGATCGGTGCCAGCATGGACATCGCCTCGGGAGGAATGCCGCCGGGGAACGCATCGCGCAACTGCTCGGGGAGTTCGACGTTCGACCACGCTTCGGGATCACCGGGGGCAGGCATGCCGCTGGAGGTCACGGCCTGCACGTGCTCAGCGATCGGACCGACGATCGCCTGCCACGCCGGCAGCGTCCCCTCCAGCCAGGCTGAGCGGCTCCAACTCGCAGCCAGGGCAGCTGCCCGAGGGAAATCGGTGGCCTCATCCAGCCAGGTTTCGGCGAGTTCCACCGCCGCGCGAGTGGCGGCCTCCTCGGTCGGGCTCACTCCCGGATCGCCGACAGCGGCGACCCCCTGTCGAGCCGTGCTGACCGCGAGTTCCCAGTTGACCGGGCCGCTGGCCCCACCCCCCGACTGCATCATGGCGCCCAACTGCTGCAGCATCGCGCCCAAGGCTTGGAAATCGAAGGGGTTTGTCATAACCCCACGGTAACGCCTGAACAGCCCCCGGGCATCGGCTCACGCTGGCTCAGCCTGTCTGTCGGGTGGCTGGGAGGACCGGGTAGCGGAACGGGCGTATTCTGTGGCCGGTAAGCGTTGGTGTCGTGGATACGACCGGTGTCCAGAAATCGAAAGGTGTGCGTCGGTGTCGGCATTGCTGTGGTGGTTGATCCCGCTCGGGGCGACCCTGCTCGCGTTGGCCTGGGCGGCTTGGCGCAGCCGACCTGAACGCGCCGTCGACATTCACACCTCGATCAGCAACCAAGACCGGTTCAACGCGGCGATGAAGAGGCCGGTGTCGCGTGACGAAGCCGATCCGGGGGATCGAACGCGAGACCGTAGAGCAGGTGAACCTGCCAGGCAGCGTCGCTCTCGCAAGAACATGACGCCGCCCTCGCGGGGCAATCAGCCCGCGTGACCCAGTCTGATTCCCTCCCGCCTGCGGCGGCCGGCCCACGCGGCTGGCGGCGGATATCTGCGCGGGCACGCACCGCACTGGTCTCCCTCGGGGTGGTGATCGTGCTGGCCGCTGTGGCCGCGCTGCTGCCGGTGCCGTTCATCGTCGTATCTCCGGGGCCGACGTTCAACACCATCGGCGAGGTCAATGGTGTCCCGCTGGTGGAGATCTCCGATACGCAGGTCTTCGCCACCGATGGTCACCTGGATATGACGACGGTGCGCGAATCGGGTGCCCCCCGCAGCCCGTTGACGATCTACCAGGCTCTCGCCGCCTGGGTGAATTCCGATCAGGCGGTACTGCCTCGAGAACTCCTGTACCCCGACGACGTCACGGGTGAGGAAGTCAGACAGCGAAACGCGGTTCTGTTCTCCACGTCGCAGTCGTTCGCCATCGCCGCGGCCATGAACGCGTTGGGTGAGCCGGTGATCGCCGATCCCGTGGTCACCTCGGTGGTCGTGGGCGCGCCCGCTGATGGGGCCCTGCGTGCCGGTGAGCAGATCCTCACCGTCGATGGCGAAGCCGTCACGACTCCGGCCCAGGTGGGCGATGCGGTGCGGGCTCAACCCATCGGCGCGACGATCACCTTCACCGTGCTGCGCGACGATGAGGAAACCACCGTCGACGTGGTGAGCGCGCCGAACCCGGACGATCCGCAAGCGCCCTACGTCGGGATCACCATCGGATTGCTCTATTCCGCGGAGTTCCCTATCGAGTTCACGCTCACCGACGTGGGCGGTCCGAGTGCAGGGATGATGTTCGCCCTCGCCATCGTGGACAAGCTCACGCCGCAGTCGTTGACCGGCGGCGACTTCATCGCCGGCACCGGAACGATCGACCCGAACGGGGTGGTGGGTCCGATCGGTGGCATCCGCCAGAAGCTCGCCGGCGCCCGAGGTGCCGGAGCCACCCTGTTCCTCATGCCGCGCGATCACTGCGCCGAAGCGGAGGGCCATGTGCCCGACGGGCTCACCGTTGTGCCGGTATCCAGCCTCGACGAGGCCCTCGTCGCACTCGATCGCTGGCAGGCCGGTGAAGGGCTGGTGTCCTGCCCCGCCGGGTAAGCGTGGATGTGGTGACGTAAGTTGGCATGGTGACCACTGCCACGCCTGCCCCGAGTTCTGCCGCTCCACGACGAGGTCGGGTGCTGCTGCCCACGATCATCGTGCTCGTCGCGATCGTCATCGGCTTCGTCATCTTCACCGGTTTCTACACCGACTGGCTGTGGTACGACTCGGTCGAGGCGACCAGTGTTTACACCGTCACCTTGACCACGCGCATCATCATGTTCTTCGCGTTCGGCCTCACCATGGCGTTTTTCGTGGGCGCAACGATGTGGCTGGCCTACCGGATGCGCCCTAAGGTCGCATCGCTGACACCGGAGCAGGCCAGCCTGGAGCGCTACCGGATGACGCTGGAGCCGTTCAAGGTGCCGGCACTCATCATCATTCCGCTGCTGATCGGTTTGCTGACGGGTATCACGGCGTCGGCTGAATGGGGCACGTTCCAGCGGTGGGCGAACGGTGCTGAATTCGGGATCACCGATCCTCAGTTCGGCCTCGACGTCGCCTTCTACACCTTCACCTACCCGTTCTTGCGGTTCGTCCTCGGTTTCGCTTTCGCTGCGATCATCCTGTCTCTCCTGATCGCCATCGCGGTTTACTACCTCTACGGCGGGCTGCGGTTGCAGCCGAAGGGTGACCGTGCCAGCGCCGCAGCCCAGGTTCACCTGTCGGCCCTCGTGGCGATCTTCCTGGTGCTGAAGGCGGCGGCCTACTGGCTGGACCGATTCGGATTGGCGATCAAGAGCGAAGCGCTGGTTCAGGGCTTCACCGGGTTGACCTACGTCGATGCCAACGCCGTGCTGCCGGCGCTGACGATCCTTACCTTCGTCGCGCTTCTGGTCGCCGCACTGTTCGTGGTGAACATGTTCGTGCGTAATTGGATCCTCCCGGCGATCGGACTCGGCCTGTTGATCCTCACCTCGATCATCATCGGTGGGGTGTATCCGGCGATCGTCCAGCAGTTCCAGGTGCGCCCGAGCGAACTCGTCCGCGAGCAACCGTTCATCGCCAGCAATATCGCTGCGACCCGGGATGCCTACGGAATCGCCGACGCGCAGGTGCAGGACTACCCCGGCTCGGTCAGCCCGCCGACCGAGGAAGTCATCGAGGCCAATGCGGGCACGTTGGACAACATCCGCCTGCTCGATCCAGCGCTCGTCTCCACCACGTTCAACCAGTTGCAGCAGATCCGCTCGTACTACTCCTTCACCGACAAACTCGACGTCGATCGCTATGACCTCGACGACGATGGTCTGCGTGGAGCGGTCGTGGCTTTGCGCGAGATCGATATCAACTCGATCCCGGTCAATCAGCAGAACTGGGCGAACAACCACGCGGTGTACACCCACGGCTTCGGCTTCGTCGCCGCCTATGACAACACCGCGTTGAGTAACGGCAACCCGGACTTCTTCGAGTTGGACATCCCCCCGGAGGGGATCTTGGGTATCACCCAGCCGCGGATCTACTTCGGGGAACTGTCCCCGGAGTTTTCCGTCGTCGGAGCACCCGAGGGTGCGCCGCCGGTCGAGTTGGACTACCCCGACGATGCCAGCCCCACGGGCCAGATCAACAACACCTACACCGGCAGCGGCGGCGCACCGATCGGCACGCTGTTCCAGCGCATTGTCTTCGCGACGAAGTTCCAAGACACCAACATCTTGCTGACGGACCTGATCAACCCCGAGTCGCGGATCCTGTGGGATCGCGATCCGCTGACCCGGGTACAGAAGGTCGCCCCCTGGCTGACACTCGACCAGGACCCCTACCCCGCCGTGGTCGACGGCCGAATCGTGTGGCTGGTCGATGGGTTCACGACGTCCAATGACTATCCGTTCTCTTCGCGGGTGTCGCTGTCGGAGGCGACCAGCGACTCGATCACGGTGCGCACGGGATCTGCCGCACTCGGGCCCCGCGATGACTTGAACTACATGCGCAACTCGGTCAAGGCGACCGTCGATGCCTATGAGGGCACCGTCACGCTGTACGCGTGGGATGAGTCCGACCCGATCCTGCAGACCTGGCGCAATGTGTATCCGGGAATCGTCAAGGACCGCGCGGAGTTGCCGACGGAGATCGAGGCGCATGTGCGTTATCCGCAGGACCTGTTCAAGGTGCAGCGCACGATCATGACGCGCTACCACGTCACTGACCCGGCCACGTTCTACAACGGCACCGACTTCTGGATCGTGCCGTTCGACCCGACCCAGGCGATCCAGCAGTTCCAGCCGCCCTACTACCTGACCTTGCAGATGCCCGGTACCGATTCACCGGCGTTCTCGTTGACCACGACGTTCGCTCCGCAGCGGCGACCCACGCTGGCGGCGTTCATGGCGGTCGATTCAGCCCCCGGACCCGATTACGGCACGATCCGGGTGTTGCAGTTGCCGTCGAACACCACGATTCCGGGACCGACTCAGGTGCAGAACAACTTCGAGGCCGATCCCGAGATCGCCTCGCAGCTGTCCCTGTTGCGCCGCGGCGGTTCGGAGGTCGATCTGGGCAATCTGCTGTCATTGCCGTTCAACGACGGTTTGCTCTATGTCGAACCGGTGTATCTGCGGGCCGCGCAGGATGGGTATCCGCTGCTGCGCAAGGTGCTGGCCGGATACGGCTCGAATGTCGCTTTGGCCGACACCCTGGATGAGGCGTTGGCCGCGGTGTTCGACACCGATCCGTCGCCGCGACCAGATCCCACCCCGACCCCCGATCCCGAACCCGGCCCCGCACCCACGCCGGATCCAGGGCCCGAGCCGGATGTGGATCCGCTGGTGGAGTTGCAGATCGCGCTAGCCCAGGCGCAGGAGGCCTATGACCGCGGTCGCTCGGCACTCGCTCGAGGTGACTTCGCGGCCTACGGCGAGGCCCAGGCTGATCTTGAGGCAGCCTTGCGCCGAGCGGCTGCAGCGGAGGCGCGACTGACCGGTGGTGGGCAGGTCGCCTAGGGCGACGTCTCGCATGCGCTCCACTGTCCGATGTCCTGGGATCGCGCCGTCTCCTCGGCGGCAAGGAATTCCGGCTGCCAGGCGTACGGTGCGGCGTATTGCGCTTCGCGCGCGTACCCGCCGGCGATCGCCGCGAGATTGAACAGCGTGGTTTGACCGCCGGGATCGACCACCCACACGTAGGCCAGGGTGCGGTCGAACCGGTCGGTCTCGCCCTGGGTCGGATCGAATTCCAGCAGCACCCGCGCGCCGTCGAGGAGTTGCTCGGCGAACGCGGTGGCCTCGGGGCCGAAGCATTCCACCGGTCGGCCAGGAAAGACAGTCTCGGGCGTATCGATGCCGATGAGGCGAACGCTGATGTCGTCGCGCTGTCCATCGACAACCACGCGCACAGTGTCGCCGTCGACGACACGCTCGACGGTCGCGCTGACGGTGGGTCCTCGCGGTGCGAGTTGGTCATCAGCGGTCGGGGATGGAGTCGATGACGTGAGTGTCGGCGGTGCTGGCGATGGGGATGAATCGGGCGCACAACCAGCGAGTGCACTTGCGAAAACCATGCTGGCCGCAATCGCGACGACTCCAGATAGCTGATCGATTCCCCCGCGTTTCATGCGTCCACGGTAGGCGATGAGGGCGTGGTGGTCGCTACGGTGGGGTCGATGACTACCGACCTGCACCGGCTGTACCGCCAACGCTTCATCTTCGGGGTGAGCCTGGTGCTACTCCTCGCAGCTGCCAGTGGCGGGATCGATGTCGTCGCGTATCTGCGCTACGACGTGTTCGTCGCTAATCAGACCGGCAATCTCATCATCATCGCCCTCGGGGTCACGCAGGGGCAACAAAGTGATCCGGTGCTGCCGAGCGTCGTCAGTCTCGCCGCCTTCATGCTCGCTGTTCTCATCACCGCCCGGATCAGACGAGTGCTCATCAAACGCGGCTCGACCGAACAGCGAGTGCGCCAGCAGGCGCTGATGTCCGAGGCCGTGCTGCTTGTTTTCGCGGCGCTGATCATCGTCGCCGGAGTCGATAGCAATAGTGATGTCCGCTACGGGGTGATCGCACTCCTCGCGGCCAGCCAGGGCATCCAGGCGGTGGTGCTCGTTCGGGTGCTTGGGGTCGCGGTGCAGACGGTGGCGATCAATGGTCCTCTCGTGTCGACGTTGAACCTCGCCGCCGAAGGTCGCAGGTGGCGCGCGATCGTGGCCGGTGCCGCACCCGTCGGCTACGCGGTAGGCGCTGGCGGTGGCGCGCTACTGCAGATCGTGTCGTCCGGTCTGACCCTTGTGGTCTCGGCCATCATGGGCATTGCAGCGGTATTCGTGGGTCAGCGGTATCGCGAACTCGATGAGCGGGTGACGGCATTGGAGCCGCCGACAGCCGGCGGATAGGGTCAGCGCATGTCCAAGGTGCTGTCATCCCTGCCCGTCGGTGAGCGCATAGGTCTGGCGTTCTCGGGAGGCCTGGATACCTCCGTTGCGGTTGCCTGGATGCGCGATAGGGGTGCGTTCCCCTACACCTACACCGCTGATATCGGCCAGTACGACGAGCCTGATATCGCGTCAGTTCCTGGCCGTGCGATGGAATATGGCGCCGAAGCGTCGCGGCTGGTGGATTGCCGCGCGGCACTGGTCGAAGAAGGACTCGCCGCCATCGCATGTGGCGCCTTCCACATTCGCTCGGGTGGTCGGCAGTATTTCAACACCACACCTCTCGGGCGTGCGGTGACCGGCACGCTGCTGGTCCGCGCGATGCTCGAGGACGGGGTGAGCATCTGGGGTGATGGTTCGACATACAAGGGCAATGACATCGAACGGTTCTACCGTTATGGGCTGCTGGCCAATCCGGATCTGCGGATCTACAAGCCCTGGCTGGATGCGCAGTTCGTCGATGAGTTGGGCGGCCGTACCGAGATGTCTCAGTGGTTGGCCGCCCACGATCTGCCCTATCGGGACAGCACCGAGAAGGCGTACTCGACCGATGCGAATATCTGGGGCGCCACCCACGAAGCCAAAACGCTGGAACACCTCGACGTCTCGATCGAGATCGTCGAGCCGATCATGGGTGTGCGGTTCTGGGACACCGCTGTCGATATCGATTCCGAGGAAGTCTCGATCCGGTTCGAGCAGGGCCGGCCGGTTGCGTTGAATGGTGTCGAATTCGACGATGCTGTCGCGCTGGTCAATGAGGCCAACACGATCGGCGGTCGGCACGGTCTGGGAATGGCCGATCAGATCGAGAACCGCATCATCGAGGCGAAGAGCCGCGGTATCTACGAGGCGCCGGGGATGGCATTGCTGTTCATCGCCTACGAGCGATTGCTGAGTGCCATCCACAATGAGGACACCATCGCGAATTATCACGCGGAGGGTCGCCGGCTCGGTCGACTGCTGTATGAGGGGCGCTGGTTGGATCCGCAGGCACTGATGCTTCGTGAGTCGCTGCAGCGGTGGGTTGCCTCCGCGGTGACCGGTGAGGTCGTGCTGAGGTTGCGGCGCGGGGATGATTACTCGATCATCGACACGCGCGGACCGGCCTTGAGTTACCACCCGGACAAGTTGTCGATGGAGCGAGTCGAGGACGCGGCCTTCGGGCCATCAGACCGGATCGGTCAGTTGACGATGCGCAACCTGGACATCGCTGACACGCGCACGAAATTGGAGATGTACGCCGGCCAGGGGGTGCTGCTGGGTGGTCATGTCGAACTCGTCGGTCACCTCGAGCCCGGAGGTGCTGCGGCGATCGCTGGTACGCCACAACCGGGTTCCCAGACGTCTGCCGAGGGTGAGGAACTGTTGGATCGCGCTGCGATGGAGTCCGGTACCGACTGACCCGGTTTTTCCCCGAGCCGGTTCGGGGCGTATAGTTGAGGAGTTACTCCGACGCGGGGTGGAGCAGCTCGGTAGCTCGCTGGGCTCATAACCCAGAGGTCGCAGGTTCAAATCCTGCCCCCGCTACCAAAGGAAA
>JAGYOB010000268.1 GCA_018399515.1 Candidatus Nanopelagicales bacterium | reverse complement strand
CAGCGAGCCTCGATCGGTTGGCAGGGGCGGGAAGGGTTCGCTGATGCGGGCAATCAGTTCCACTACTACCGGATCACCGATGACGCGCGGATCCTGTGGGGCGGTTACGACGCCTCGTACTACGTCGATATGGGCCCGCATCGGGAGAATAACCCCGATGCATACGGTCGCCTGGCGACGCACTTCTTCGCCACCTTCCCGCAGTTGACCGGATTGCAGTTCACGCACAAGTGGGCCGGTGCCATCGACACGTGCTCGCGATTCAGTGCATTCTGGGGGACGGCGATGGGTGGTCGGGTCGCGTACTCGCTGGGTTTCACCGGCCTGGGTGTGGGGGCATCTCGTTTCGGTGCCGAGGTGATGCTCGACCTACTGTGGGGTGAAGAGACCCAGCGAACCAGGCTGTCGATGGCCCGCACCAAGCCGATTCCGTTCCCGCCCAGACCCTTGCGTGACGCTGCAATCGGTCTCACGCGCTGGTCGATCAATCGAGCCGATGAGAATGCTGGGAAGCGCAATCTGTGGCTGCGAACACTGGATCGCATCGGGCTCGGCTTCGATAGTTAGTCCTGAGAGGAATCACGATGGGCATGAGAGTCCTGGCGATCGGGTCCGGTGGGGTAGGGACTTCTGCAGCATTGATCGCCGCACGTCGCGACTTCTTCGAGACCTGGGTGTGCGCGGACTACGACGGCAGTCGTGCCCGGCTGCTTGTCGATCGCGTCGGTGACTCGCGCTTCGTGGCCGTGCAGGTTGATGCCTCGAGTTCCGTCGCAGTGGAATCGCTGTGCCGTGAGCATCGGATCACCCATGTGCTCAACGTGGTCGATCCGCGTTTCGTCATGCCGATCTTCGATGGCGCTTTCGCCGCCGGGTGCGACTATCTGGACACGGCGATGAGTCTGTCCCGTCCGCATCCCGATGATCCGTATGAGCAGGCATTCATCAAGCTCGGCGATGAGCAGTTCGAGCGCGCGCCGCAGTGGCAGGACGCCGGACGGCTCGCATTGTGCGGGATCGGCGTCGAGCCCGGGTTAGCCGATGTTTTCGCCCGCTACGCCGCTGATCACCTTTTTTCGCAGGTTGACGAGATCGGGGTTCGCGACGGGGCGAACCTCGTTGTGAGCGGATACGACTTCGCGCCGAGTTTCTCCATCTGGACCACGATCGAGGAATGCTTGAATCCGCCGGTGATCTGGGAGAAGGAGCGCGGCTGGTTCACGACTGCCCCGTTCAGCGAGCCGGAGGTATTCGACTTCCCGGAGGGGATCGGCCCGGTGGAATGCGTCAACGTCGAACACGAGGAGGTGCTCCTCGTTCCCCGCTGGATCGATTGCAATCGAGTGACGTTCAAGTACGGCCTGGGCGAGGAGTTCATCGAGGTGCTGCGCACCTTGGACAAACTCGGATTGGATCGCACGGACCCGGTGGATGTGCGCGGTGGCCGAGTGAGTCCCCGCGATGTGGTGGCCGCCTGCCTACCGGATCCCGCGAGTCTGGGGGATCGGATGAGTGGATTGACGTGCGCGGGCACCTGGGTGCGCGGTACGGGATGGGACGGTGCGCCCCGCGAGGTGTACCTCTACCACGTTGCCGACAACGCATGGACGATGCGCGAATACGGGACCCAGGCCGTGGTGTGGCAGACGGCCATGAATCCCGTTGTCGCCTTGGAACTGCTGGCGACGGGTGCCTGGCAGGGCACCGGTGTCGTCGGGCCGGAGGCCTTCGACGCGGTGCCGTTCCTTGACCTGCTCGCCGATGGTTACGGCCAGCACTGGGCCATCCGCGACCAGCCCCACTAACCAACCCCACCGCGCTTACGTCCTCGTTACCCCATAAGGCGCCAGGCGGCTCGGCTATTCAGGCTTGCAGGTCGCCTCGGGCGACGCTGATGGTGCTGTGCGTTGGATCCCCGTCGAACTCCTCGGCGGAGATGTCCACGATGCGGAATCGATCCAAGGCGATGCCCGGGGGCAGTGGCAGGGTGCTGGTCTCAGTAGATCCCACGGCCCCGAGGGACACCATGGCCGAACCGTCCTCGGTCAGCAGCCACACCTCGTAGTAGCCGTCGGTGGCAGGCAGGCCCTTGAGATCGACGGTGACGGCGTCGCCGGTTGCGGTGGTCTGCACGCGCGCGACACCGGTGGAGGTGAAGCCCGGAAGGGGCTGCAAGGACGTTTGGGCAACGATGGTCGATTGCGGATCCGTGCTCTGGGTCCAGGCAACCGTGCCGGCCCCGCCCAGCACGACACCGACGGCTGCGGCAGCGGCAAGCCACGGAGCCGTACGCCGACGCAGGGGCACCACGACACCGGAGTCATCACCGGTTGGACCTGCAGGCATCTGATGCCGACCGGTCTGCGTGCGCTGATCAGCCAGGTCATCCACCGGGTGCTCGCCGTTCAGGGCATCCTGCTTAGTCCCGGCGTTGACCGTAGCCTTCACTCCCGCGCTGTTCTCGGCGCTGTTCTCTACGGTGCTTTCGGCGCTGATCTGAGTGCTGATCGCCTCCCACACCGACGGTGCAGGGGATGTGATGTCGGTCGCATCGTCGCTGCGGGTGATGCGCACGATGCGGCGCAGCGAAGCAAGATCGGCCTGGCATCGGTCGCAGACGCCCAGATGCTCGGTGTCGATGTCCGTGCGCTCACCGAGCGCGGCGAGGGCGAGTACCTCGGGATCGCAGTGCGTGTGGTCATCGCGAGTCGTTTCCCGGTTCATCGTGGATCACCTCCCAGCGGGTGCGTAGTCGATTCAGTGATCGTCTTATGTGGCTCTTGACAGTGCCGAGCGGAAGATCGAGCCGCTCGGCGATCTCGGTGTGGGTCAACTCCTCGTACAGGGCCAGGCGCATGATCTGCCCCGGTGGTTCGCCCAGCCGCGCGAGCTCATCGGCGATGACCAGGCGGTCAACGACACCGTCGAGCCCGGCGCCAGTCGCGCCGTCGGGTGGATCGCTGTCAGGGGTCGACCTATCCCGTGTCCGCTCAGCCCATCGATCGGCGATGCGCCGGCGGGTGATGGTTATCAGCCACCCTGGCAGTGATCCTGCGGCAGGATCATAGGAGTTTCGCGAGCGCCAGGCGGAGATAAACACGCGTTGGGTCAGATCGTCAGCCTCGTGCCCGTCTCCGAGGGCTCGGCGTGCGACGCTGTGCACCAGCGGCGACCAGCGTCGATAGACCTCCTCGAAGGCCGCGTCACCGTCGCCAGCAGCCAGGGCTGTGGCGAAGTCCCGTCCGCTTGTCGAGTCATCATGGTCTCGACGACGATCGGGCTGGGCGCTCACTTGCGCACCTCCTCGATCTCGCCGGCTTTCCGCCCGACGATCGTCGAGGCGGACCAGTCGGCGAGAGTCCAGCGAGGTCACGGTGGCTAGCGCCTGAGTGGAACTCATGCGTCACCCCGTCGATCGCTGAGAGCAACCGCCGTGATGACCACGTTATCGGTGTAGCCGAGGGTGGTCGCATCGAAGGGGCCACCGCAGGTGATCAGGGTCAGCCTGTGGGGGCCGGCCCCGGAGAACAGGTCTGCGAGCGGGACCACTTCCTTGTCGAAGGACTCGCGGGCAACGACTTCGTAGCGGAGTCCTTCGCCGGCCTCGGTGGTGACGACGATGCGGTCGCCGAGTTGCAACTCGCCGAGGTTGTAGAACGCCCCGGCCCCTTGCTCGACGCCGTCCTTGTGCCCGACGACGACCGTGGAACCGATGCTGGAGCCAGCGACCTGGCTGTACTGGTACCAGCCGGTGCGCCGGACGTCGGTGGGTACCTCGACCTTGCCGTCACCGATCAGTCCCACGATGTCGATGGGGGCATCGACCCCCAGGGAAGGGATGGTGATCTGACGCGGAACTGCTGACAGATCACGTTGGGGAAGTTCGGTGGCGTCCATGCGGTCGCTCAATCGGCGAACCCCTTCGGGGAGCGCCGAGGGTGAGTCCGAGGACGGATCGCCCGTCGAGACCGGATCGGACGCGGACGGGTCCGTGCTCGATCCGGCGGCTGGGCGGGCACCTTGGGACGCGACCGATGAACCCGACCCCGCCGACACGATCACGGCGAGGCCAGCGATCAGTGCGAGTGCACTGAGCACAGCCACCACGATCGCGGGGCGGGGTCGGGTCATCGGGTCACGTGTCCTTTATCTGGTTACCAGGATGTGTCGGGTGATCAGTTGCGGCCGGTCGACAGGCGCATTCCTGCACCCACGAGGCCGATTGCGGCAACACCGGCGAGGGCGAGGGCCCACATCGGGGTGCCGGTGGTCGAACCGCCACCGGCGGGCACGACATCCGGGCCCGCACCGAGTCCGGTGATGACCTGGGTGGCCAGGGCGGCGTTGCCCTCAGCAGCCGAACCCCACGCGTACACGATGGTGTTGGCGCCCTCGGCCAGAGTCACCGGCACTGGGCCCAGCGCGGTGGTGTCGGTTCCGGCGAGGTTCACCGAAGCTTCGTAATCACCGGCGGGCACGGTAGCCAGATCCTGGTTCGGATTGGTCAGGTTGGCGAAGATCACGGCACCGTCAGCGAGAACATCGACGGCCGGAGCAGCTGCGATGTGGCGCACCGTCAGGCGAGCATCGCCAGCGGCGATCGGCTCGATGTCATTGACGAAGACGTTCAGCGCCGGTGCACCCTCGGCATCGAGGTTGGCCGTCACCGTGGCATTGATGCCCGCGGGCACCTCGACGCCGTCAGCAGACAGGACCGGATCAGCGTCATCAGGGGTGGTGCCATCGGCGTACACGGCCAGGTCGTAGGTGCCGGCGGGGACCATCATAGTCTCCAGCGTGCCCGGGGTGAAGTCGTCGATCAGCAGGTTGCCGTTGGCGTAAACATCGACCACGTCGGCGCCGGAACCCTCGGGAATACCGTGCAGCACCGAGACGGTCGCCTCTTCAGCAGCCGAGGCCGGGGTCATGGCCAGGGCGAAACCGAGGGGAAGTGTCGCAGCGGCGGCGATCACGCCCGCGCGGCGGATTTTTCGAGTCATGGAGTTACCTTCCGATAGGGATCGGCCGCTTTCGACCGACTCTCTATCCGGTACTTCGGCCGAAGACCCCCCTGCGGATGCACCCGGAGCGAATTATTTTTTCGTCACACGTCCCACCAGATCGTGGCCAGACGCCGGGGAGTGTCGCGATCGGCAGCCGCGGCCGCCTCGGCGATCTCGTCGGCGCGGTCAACCGGGAGGCACAGACGGACGCAGGTGGCCTCGGCCTGCGCGCGGGGATCGAGGGCGGTCCGCTCCGTGACATCATCGAATTCGACCAGGTGAGCGTCATAGCCGGCGTCGCGGATGATCGCCAGGGCGTCATCTGCGGTCGGGGACGTGGGGCGGCCCAGATCCCAGAACTGCTTCCACAGCGGGTTCATCCAGGTCAGCGGGTGGCGGACGGGTAGTTCGAGGACGACTCGATGGCGAGCGTGCTCACTCAGGGCCTGGGCGAATCCGGTCAGATCGGGCACGTTGTAGGCGACGTGGTGGCAGACCACGACATCGGCGATCGGGGTGCGGGGTGCTGAATCTGGCCAGTCACCGAAAATCTCGGTGTGGATGACCCCGCGCTGGTCCGCGGTGGTGGCGAAGGCCTCGAGCATGCCCTGCTGGTGATCGACTCCGATCACCTCGCCTGCCGGGGGCACGAGGGCGAAGGCCGCCCGGCCGCCCCCGCATCCCACATCCAGCACGCTGCCCGCCTCGGGTAGCGCGTCTCGCGCTGCGGCATGTGATGGGGAGTCGGGGGCAGGGCCGTCGGTGGCGAGGAATTGCGCAACGGGGTGGATCCAGGGGTTCGTCGGGGCCTGGGCCATGATCTCGTCGGGGATCGCCCAGGATGCGAGGTCCTGCGCCCACTGACGCGCTCGTGCAGACGCGGTATCCGAATTGGCCATGCCGTGAGGCTAGTAACTCAGGCACGTGCGAATAATTCAGGTAGGTAACTGATGCGGGCCGGCCGCGCTGACGGCCCGTTGGGGAGTCCGTGGTCATAAGCGGGGGTTGACCGGTGTCGGACCGGGGAGGTACCGTGATGCATCTATCGAACATCTGTACGATAAGCATCACGGGTCACCCCGTCCGATCCATCGGAGGTCGCCATGGCTGCTCCCGCCGCCACCCGCCAGAGCTCGACTCCTCGAAGCTCCAGCGTTCAGCGCGCGCTCGTCGAGCGATGCGCACCTGACGGCGCTCCCCAGCAGTATCGCGTGGGGGGCCGACACTACGTCGTGACTGAAGTGCACGGCCACTGGGTCACCGGCACCCCGTGGTGGTTGACCGGCCAGGACGTCGACACCCACACCTGGCGGGTGACGGTCGCTGCTGATTCCCCGCGGGAGTTCCGCGGAGCCGGCCAGGTGGTCGAACTGCGGGCCACCGGTGCGCACTGGCGCCTCACCCGCGTGGGCGGTGCCCGATGAGCGCCCCGAATGAACTGCTCATCGCGGCCCGCCGCGAACTGCTCGACGCCACCCTCGCCGATACCCCCGCTGCCCGTTACGCCGCCGCGCACCTGGCCGCCCTGCGCGCTGCTGCCGCGATCCTCGCCGTGCGTGCTCGACCGAGTGTGCGCCGGTCGGGCCCGCGCAGTGTCTGGGTGCTGCTGCCGCGCGTGGCCCCCGAACTCACCGAGTGGGCACAGTTCTTCGCCGCCGGATCAGCCAAGCGATCCCTGGCCGGTGCCGGTGTCGCGGTGGTGAGCGTGCGCGAGGCCGACGACCTGCTGCGCGATGCGCAAGCCTTCTGCGACCTCGTGGCGAGCATGGTCCCGGGGCAGGCGGTTCTGCCGGCGACGGGATGAGCGGCGCCGTGTTGAGTCATGTCCGTTGATTCGACAGGTGTGCTGCCGTTCGCGCATCTACACGTCGCCTCGTCCCTGTCGATGCAGTACGGCGTCAGTACTCCAGAAGCGTTGGTGGCGCGTGCGGTAGAGCACGGCCAATCGGCGCTCGCGATCACCGATCGCGACGGAGTGCGCGGTGCGGTGCGGTTCGTGCGTGCGGCGGCCGCGGCCGGACTACCCAGCGTGCTCGGCGTCGACGTCCGCATCATGCCCACCACACGATCGAGCGCAGTGCGACCCGAATCGTCGGTTATTCCGGCGCTAAACGACGATTCGGGTCGCGCAGCACGAAGTATGCGGCGGACTCCGGTGCACGGAGGGATCTGGCGCGATGCGCCCACCCAGCGGGTGGTGCTGCTCGCCCGTGATCGGCGCGGGTGGGCGTCACTGTGTCGGCTGCTCAGCACCGCCTATACCCGCGAACCGGTTGCACTCACCCTCGACGATCTCGCCGATCGTCACGAGGGATTGGTCGTGCTGCTCGGCCCACGCAGCGATGTCGTCGCCGCGATCGACGCCCGCCGGTTCGATCTCGCCGAGCAGGCTGCTGCACCCTGGCGCGAGATCTTCGGTGCGCACCTGCGCATCCAGGTCACCTCCCATCGCCACGAACACGGACCGCTGTCCACCGCGACAGCCGCCCGCACTCTCGGTTGGGCGCACGAGCATCGGCTTGCGACGGTGCTGGCTCATGCGGTGCGCTTCGCCGATCCGAAACAGGCGCGCATCAGCGATGTCCTCGATGCCGCCCGACATCTGGTTCCCCTCGATGCCCGGCACCGCGAGCGGGTCAATGCGCAAGGGTTCCTCGCCGACACCGGCTTCATGGCCGATCTCGCCGGTGAGATCGCGCGCGCCGCCGGTGCAGGCGGCAATGTCGCCCGAGGATTGCTCGTCGACGCCGCTGAACTCGCCGAGCAGTGCGCGCTCACCCCGGCCGATCTGGGCATCGGTGAGGTGTTCGTGCCCGAAGACTCCCTTGTGCTACCCGCCGGTGTGCGCGATGCCGATGCGGTTCTGCGGGCGCGATGCATCGCCGGTCTCACCCGATACTCCGGTTCGCAGTCCCGCGAGGCTCACGAGCGCCTCGATGTCGAACTGCGCACCATCACCACGATGGGTTTCGCCACGTACTTCCTCACCGTCGCCGAGGTCGTCGATCTGGCCCGGGCGCGTGGCATCCGCGTCGCAGCCCGCGGATCGGGAGCAGGCAGTCTCGTCGTGCATCTGCTGGGCATCAGCGGAGTCGACCCGATCGAGCACGGGCTGCTCATGGAACGCTTCTGCACCCCCCTGCGCCGCGAGCTGCCCGATATCGATATCGACGTCGAGTCAGCGCGACGCACCGAGGTCTACGACGCGATCCTCGAACGTTTCGGCACCGAGCGCGTTGCCTGCGTATCGATGCCCGAGACCTATCGTGTCCGCCACGCCATCCGCGATGTCGGTGCGGCATTGGGCTGGCCACCCGGGGAGATCGACACGATCGCCAAGGCGTTCCCGCGGGTCCGGGCCCGGCAGGTGCGCGCGGTGCTCGCCGAGCTTCCCGAACTGCGCAACTCCGGTCTCGGCCGCCTCGCCGCCCGCGGTGAGTTGGACATGGTGCTCGATCTCGTCGAAGGACTCGATGGCCTGCCCCGGCACCTCGCGATGCATCCGTGCGGGGTGATCATCTCGGATGCGAGCCTGCTCGATCGCACGCCGATCGAACCCAGCGGCGCCGGTTATCCCATGTCCTCCTTCGACAAGGACGACGTGGAACATCTCGGTCTGCTCAAACTCGATGTGCTCGGGGTGCGGATGCAATCGGCGCTCGCGTACGCCGCCGACGAGGTCGCTCGCGTCGAGGGCGAGCGCATCGATCTCGATGCGATTGCCCGCGATGATGATCGTGCCTTCGCGCTCGTGCAATCCACGCGCACCCTGGGGTGCTTCCAGATCGAATCACCCGGTCAGCGTGAACTCATCGGCAAGTTCGCCCCCGAGACATTCCATGACCTCATCGTCGATATCTCGCTGTTTCGTCCCGGTCCGGTGTCCTCGGACATGATCTCACCGTTCCTGGCCGCCCGGCACGGTTGGCGCGAACCGTCGTATCTGCACGACGACCTGCGACCGATCCTCGCCGAAACCTACGGCGTCGTG
>JAGYOB010000267.1 GCA_018399515.1 Candidatus Nanopelagicales bacterium | reverse complement strand
AGCACCGCGCCACTCGGCGCCAGGATGCAGGAGCGGCCGAAATAGTCGGTGACGTGCCCCTTGTGTGTTTCTTCGCCCGCTCGGTTCGAGGCGACGACGAAAACACCGACCTCCATCGCGCGCAGGCGCAGGTCATCGACGAACAGCGACTCGCGCCAACCGAAGGACGACACCACGGCGATCACCACATCGGCGCCCAGATGGCGATTGGCCATCCAGACCTCGGAGAACGCCCGGTCGTAGCAGATGAGTGCACCTATCCGCACACCCTCGAGATCGAACACCATCGGGGATGGGCCCGGGGTGCAGTAGGAGGCCTCATCGACGGTGAGGGTGCCGGCGAACACCGACGGAGCGCTGAGTTTGCGGAACGCCGGATAACGCTCGCCCTCGGGCCCGACCCCCTCGACGAGGTTTCCGTGCCGATCGAGCAGCACGAGGGCGTTGTAGACGGTGCCCTCGGGGCTGAGTTCGACCATTCCGAAGGCGATCGCGGCATCGACCTCGCGGGCGAGGTCGGCAAAGAACTGGGTGCTGGCGCCCCCTACCGGTTCTGCCCAGGCCGCGGCTTCGGGATCGAAGGGGCCGGAGGCGAAATAGGGCGTGGTGCACAGTTCGGGCAGCACGATGAGGTCCTGGCCCGTGGCTGCCGCCTGGCGCACCAGACCGGCCAGCATCTGGAGGTTGTCGGGAACGGAGGGGCCGCAGTTTCCGGACTGAATAGCGGCAACGCGCATGCTGGCCTCCTCATAGGGCGATTCCCGTCCCCCGAATGCGACCTGATCGTACACAGTCTTATGGAAACCGCCAGGCTACAGAAACGTAACAATCATGGATTACAACAATTTAGTCGCTACCGGGTGCGCAGGGGCTCCGAATCTTGTATACAAAGCGGAACCCCGGGCGCGCCCGGTCATCACCCCGACCGGCGGGAAAGAGCGGAGGGCTCCATGTCATTGACCACCACCTCGGGCGAGGCTCGCGAGAAGGCACGACGCAGCGGCGTCGTCGCGCGACGCGTGCAGGCCTACTCGATCCTGGTCGCCTGGGCGATCGTGATCTTGGTGTTCACCCTGCTGCTGCCCGAAACGTTCCTCACGGTGCAGAACTTCACCGCGATCGCCAACTCCAAGACCGCCACGGTCTTGTTGACCCTCGGGTTGATCTTCGCGCTCGCCGCCGGCGAGTTCGACCTGAGCATCGGCGCAGCGTTGTCCCTCGGTGCAGCGATTCCAGCGTGGCTGTACACCGTGCATGGAACACCCGTGCTCATCGGAATCGCGATCGCCGTCGCCGCCGCCGCACTCATGGGCGCACTCAACGCTTTGCTCTCCGTTCGCTACAACATCCCGTCCCTGGTCGTCACGCTCGGTACCGGAACAGCCGTGATCGGTCTCGTCGCCGGCATCGTCGGCAACAGCACGATCTCGATCAAGGGCGACTGGTGGAACGACTTCATGAGCCACCGCACCTTCGGTTTGTACACCTCGTTCTGGATCGTTCTGCTGATCGCACTGATCATCTGGTACATCCTGCAGCACACTCCGGTGGGAAGGCACCTGTACTTCGTGGGCCAAGGTCGTGAGGTCGCCCGGTTGGCCGGCATCCGAGTGAACGCCTACCGCTACTCGGCCCTGATCACCTCGTCCACCCTCGGTGCTCTCGCCGGTGCGGTACTGCTGGGCAACACCGGCGCTGTTCAGGCGCGTGTCGGCCAAGTCTTCATCCTCGCCGCATTCGCCGCGGCGTTCCTCGGCTCCACCGCGATCGTGCCCGGGCGCTTCAACGCCTGGGGCACTGTCGTCGCGGTGTATTTCATCGAAACCGGAATCACCGGTCTTCAGCTCCTGGGCTTCCAAGCCTGGGTATCGGACGTCTTCTACGGCACCGCGCTCGTAGTCGGCGTCCTCGTGGCGACCCTCGCCACACGTCTCCGGTCGCGCCTATCGGCTCGATCGACCTGATGAGGAAAGGACAGTACATGAAGCAGCGCAGCATCAAGCGCACCCTCGGGCCGATCGCAGCCCTCGGGGTCGCCTCGCTCATTCTGGCTGCCTGTGGTGGAAGTGACGGCGGCGACGCCACCACTTCAGCCCCGGCGCCGACCGACACCAACACGTCGGCAGCCCCGTCGCCCGATGGTCCGGTGGACAACATCGGTGAAGCCAAGGCGCGTTACGACGCCGCCAAGGCTCCGATCACCTTCACCTACCCGGGTGAGGCATTCGAGGCAGCCGCCGCAGCCGACGGAAAGAGCGTCGCGATCATCTCCGTCGACGATCGCATCCCGGTGCTCACTCAGTGGGGCAACACCATTCAAGCCGGTTTCGAGGAGTACGGCGTCTCGGTGAGCCGGTCATCGGCCGACTTCGACATCGAGGCGATCCCCGGCCTGTTCTCGCAGGCCGTCGCCGCCGGTGTCGACCTGATCGTGACCAACGCGATCCCAGCCGTTCTGGTTCCGCTCAACGAGGTCGGTGACATCCCCGTGATGACCACCAACCAGACCGCCAAGCCCGGCGCGCCCGTCGCCGAGGGCATCATCACCGACGTCTCCTTCGACTACACGATTCCCGCGCGCCTGATGGCCGACTGGTACATCGTGAACTCCGACGGTGGCGTGAATGGTGACGCACAGGTGATCGCCTCCGAGGGTCAGGCTTCCAGCCCGATCATGGTCGAGGAGTTCGCCGCAGAAATCGCAGAACTGTGCCCCGACTGCAACGTCACCTACACCGATGCGCAGTTGACCACCTGGCAGGACGGTGTGTTGGCGAGCGAGACGCGCAACGCGCTGACCGCGAACTCGAACCTGAAGTTCATCCTGCCGATCTACGACGGCATGACCATCGCCGGCACCGACCCCGGCATCACCGACGCCGGCAGCGACGCCACCCAGGCTTCGTTCAACGCAACCCCGGTCGTCATGCAGGGCATCGGCAGCACCTCGGTGCAGATGGACGTCGGCTGCCCGAACGACTGGTTCAGCTACGCCGTCGTCGATGCCAGCATGCGCATCTTCGCCGGTGCACCGCTGCAGGACAACTACGACATCACCTGCCGCGTGTTCGACACCGAGAACATCGGCGAGATCGACCCGTCCACGGAGAACTCCCCCAACTGGTACGGGATCGACTTCCTCACCGAGTTCAAGAGCTTCTGGGGCGCTCCCT
>JAGYOB010000266.1 GCA_018399515.1 Candidatus Nanopelagicales bacterium | reverse complement strand
TCGGCGATGAACGCTGCCGCACGCTCCTCGGCGTCGCCACCGATCTCGCCGATCATCACGATGGCTTCGGTATCGGGGTCGGCTTCGAAGGCCGCGAGGCAGTCGATGTGGGTCGTTCCGATGATCGGGTCGCCACCGATACCGACACAGGTAGAAAATCCGATATCGCGCAGCTCGTACATCATCTGATAGGTCAGCGTCCCTGACTTCGAGACGAGTCCGATGCGACCGGGGCCGGTGATGTCGGCGGGAATAATGCCGGCGTTGGACTCACCCGGCGAGATGATGCCAGGGCAGTTCGGCCCGATGATGCGCGTCGTTCCCGAATTCTGGGCGTACTGGAAGAACTGCGCTGTGTCGTAGACCGGAACACCCTCGGTGATCACCACGCACAGTGGAATGCCCGCATCGACTGATTCCACCACCGCCCCCTTGGTGAACCTCGGCGGCACGAACACCACCGAAACATTCGCCCCCGTCTGCGCCATCGCAGCTGTGACGTCGTCGAACACCGGGATGCCGTCGACGTCACTGCCGCCTTTGCCGGGCGTGACGCCGGCGACGACCTGTGCACCACTGGCCACCATGCGTCGGGTGTGCTTGGTTCCTTCGGACCCGGTCATCCCCTGCACGAGGATGCGGCTGTCGGAGTTCAACCAGATCGACATGATGCTTTCGTCACTTCCCTTCGAGGCGGGCGGCGGCACGCTGCGCAACTCGGCGGGCCGCGTCGTCCATGGTGTCGACGATCTCGATGAGCGGATGGTCGAACTCGGTCAGGATCCGTCGACCCTCCTCGGCGTTATTTCCGTCGATTCGGCACACGATCGGCTTGGATGGCGCATCGCCGCGATCGGTCAGCATGCCGATGGCCTGGACGATGCCGTTGGCGACCGCATCGCACGAGGTGATGCCACCGAAGACATTGACGAACACCGCCTGCACGTCCGGATCCCCGAGCACGATGTCCAGGCCGTTGCTCATCACCTGGGCTGATGCGCCACCGCCGATGTCGAGGAAGTTGGCCGGGCGCACCCCACCGAACTCCTCACCGGCGTAGGCGACGACGTCGAGGGTGCTCATCACCAGGCCCGCACCGTTGCCGATGATGCCGACCTGTCCGTCGAGTTTGACGTAATTCAAATCCAGTTCGGCCGCCTTCAACTCCAGCGGATCGGTGGCATCGCGATCGACGAGCGCCTCGTGGTGCGGGTGGCGGTAGTGAGCGTTGCCATCAAGGGTGACCTTGCCATCGAGAGCCAACACGGAGCCGTCATCGGCGAGCACCAGCGGATTGACCTCGACCAGCGTCGCGTCCTCACCGGTGAGCACCCGCCACAACCCGACCAGGACATCAGCGACAGCGTCACGGATGTTCTCGGGGAATCTGGCGTCCGCAGCGATCCGCGCAGCAAGCGCGGGGGTCATGCCCTCCAGCGCGTCGACGCGCTCGCGGATGAGCGCCTCGGGCCGCGTCGCGGCGACCTCTTCGATCTCGACCCCGCCTTCAACGCTGGCCATCGCCAGATAAGCCCGGTTCGCCCGGTCGAGCAGAATCGACACGTAATACTCCTCGGCGATGTCAGTCGCCGGAGTGATGAGAATGCGGCGGACGATGTGGCCCTTGATGTCCAGACCGAGAATGCCCTCGGCGCGCGACCGAGCCTCGTCGGCATCGGCAGCGAGTTTCACGCCGCCAGCCTTACCTCGACCACCGGTCTTGACCTGGGCCTTCACCACGACGGGACCACCGATCGCGGCGGCCGCGGCCTGCGCTGCGTCGACTGTCGTGCACACCTCCCCCGAGGTGACCGGTACGACATGGCGATCGAACAGGTCCTTCGCCTGGTACTCGTAGAGATCCACGTCCTACGTGCTCCTCCCGGGGAGATCCCCACCTGCGCCCGACGGTCAGATCTGATGCGACCTGCGGGTCCACACACCAGGTGGGTCCCGTCATAGCTGTCATCGTGACGAAGCGCGGTGGGATGCCGTTGCGTTACGGCTGAAGGCTAGCGACACACGATTGCCCACGCCGGGTCGGGTCAACACTGATTCACCACCCCACTTTGGTTACCGTGGGGTAGTGACCGATGCGGCGAGCGGTGACGGACGTGGCGATCTCTTCGACTCGACCGTCCCTGCAGGACATCCCACCACCCGTGGGCGTGGTGTGTGGGACTCACTCGATCGTGCTCGACGATCGCTGCTGTCACCCCGTGGGCTGCGTGGGGTCGGTGTCGAGACCGCATGGGTGACGACTCACCTTGCGTTGTATCCCCTGGGATTCCTCGAGGAACGCGCACGCGGGCAACTCGAGCGCACGTCACTGGAGGGGCTTCCTCCAACACAGCGCGGACTCCTCGTGGGCGACGTCGTCGCAGCCGGGACTCCGATCGTCTTGGTTCACGGACTGGTGGACAACCGCTCCATCTTCGCGATGATGCGCCGTGGTTTGCGTCGCCGTGGATTCGGTTCGACCTACGCGCTGAACTACTCACCGTTGACCGATGACATCCGATCGGTCGCGGTGCGCCTCGGCGAACTCGTTACCGACGTGCTCGCCGAAACCGGGCACGACAAAGTGCATGTCATCGGGCACTCGATGGGCGGACTCATCGGACGCTACCTGGTCCAGCGCCTCGGCGGCGACGACCGAGTGCACACCCTGGTGACACTGGGGACCCCGCACTCGGGCACCGTGCCGGCACGTTTCATCCCGCACCCGGTGGTGCGCCAGATGCGCATCGGGGCCGACGTGATCACCGAGTTGGCCGAGCCGGCCCCCGGCTGCGCCACCCGGATGCTCGCGGTCTGGTCGGATCTCGATCAGCTCGTCATCCCCCAGCGCAACGCACGGATCGAGCACCCCGATCTGGCAGCGCGCAACCTGTTCATGCCCGGTATCGGCCACATGTCCCTGCCCGTCGATAGCCGGGTCATCCACCAGATCGGCTCCACGCTGGCCACCTTGGATCCCCTGACCTGACCTGACCTGACCTGAC
>JAGYOB010000265.1 GCA_018399515.1 Candidatus Nanopelagicales bacterium | reverse complement strand
GAGATTGTTGTGGGCGTGCACACCAACAGGAACCTCGAGAGCACCCACCAGGGCATTCACCCGGCGACGCACATCTTCAGTCGTCATCGCTCCCGCGGAATCGGCGATATAGATGGTGTCCGCACCATAGGACTGCAGCAACTTCGCCTGCTCGACCAGTCCCTCGGGGGAGTTCATGTGCGACATCATGAGGAAACCGATGGCTTCCATGCCGAGTTCCTTCGCCACCTTGATGTGCTGCTCGGTGATGTCGGCCTCGGTGCAGTGCACCGCGATGCGCGCCACCGAGACACCGAGTTCGCGCACCTCGCGCAGATCATCGGCTAGGCCGATACCGGGAATCATCAGGCAGGCGATCTGCGCGTTGACCGCGGTGTCGCATGCCTTGGCGATGAGTTCCTTCTCATCGATCGCGGAGAAGCCGTAGCTGAAACTCGAGCCACCCAACCCATCGCCGTGGGCGATCTCGATGACCTGCACACCGGCGCGATCGAGGCCCGCAACGATCTTTATGACGTCATCGGCGTAATACTGGTGGCTGATCGCATGCGAACCATCGCGCAGCGTCGAGTCGATCAGGCGGTAATCGGTGGACACGGCAACAGCTGGGGTGGCGGTCATGCGCTGACTCCTCGATGTTCGGCGATCGCCTCACCGACGCGCATCGCGGCGGCGGTCATGATGTCCAAGTTGCCCGCGAAGGGCGGGAGGTAATCCCCGGCACCTTCCACCTCGAGCAGCACCACCGCACGGTGCGGCACGACACCACCGGGGGTGGAGTACGGGCCCTCCTCGATCACCGGCGGGTTCTTCAACCGATAGCCGGGCACATAGGCGGCGACCTCTTTCTCCATCGCCCAGATCGACTCGAGCACCGCGTCGTGATCGCTGCCCTCGGGCAGGCCGGCGAACACGGTGTTGCGCATCATGATGGGCGGCTCAGCCGGGTTCAAGATGATGATCGCCTTCGAAGTTTCGGCACCACCGATCTCGCGCAGCGCGGTCGAGGTGGTCTTGGTGAACTCGTCGATGTTCTGGCGGGTGCCCGGGCCGGCGGACTTCGAGGCGACCGTCGAGACCATCTCGGCATAGGGAACCGAATCGACCGCTCTGCGCACCGCGTGCACCATCGGGGTCGTCGCCTGCCCGCCGCAGGTCACCAGGTTGATGTTCGGTGCATCGAGGTGCTCGGTGAGGTTCACCGCCGCGATCACCTTGGGCCCACGCGCAGCCGGCGTCAGATCGATCGCGGTGATGCCGGCCTCGGCGTACTTCTTGTAATACCGCACGTGCACATAGGCACTGGTGGCATCGAAGATCATGTCGAACTCACCGGCGTTGTCCAGAACCCAATCCGGGCCCTCATGCGATGCCTCGACACCCATCGATCGCGCACGGGCCAGGCC
The DNA here is from genome assembly GCA_018399515.1 of Candidatus Nanopelagicales bacterium. Lineage (GTDB taxonomy): Bacteria > Actinomycetota > Actinomycetes > S36-B12 > S36-B12 > M55B157. Next base: position 537 of record JAGYOB010000265.1, on the reverse strand, counting down.
ATCGGAGTCCGGATCGATTCCGACGAGTGCGCGCAGATCCAGCATCTCGCTGCGCAGCATCTTGACCATCAGGTCCGTGCCGATGTTGCCCGACCCGATGATCGCGCACCGCTTGCCCATACCGATACTCCCTCTCAGCTCTTCCGTTGTCCGCTAGTCCGTCGTCCGCAGCGACAGCGAACCCAACCGGTCGAATTCCGCCGTCCAGGTCTGCCCCGGCGCGATCGGCTGCATCGCGTGCAGCGCACCGGTCATCACGATCGAGCCCGCCGGCAGGTAGTCACCGAGGTCGTGCAGGGTGTTGACCAGCCACGCCACCGCGACCAGCGGGTCACCGAGGGCTGCCGCGCCGGCACCGGTGGCGATCATCTGCCCATCACGAGAGAACACCATCCCGATCAGGCGCGGGTCGATGTCAGCCAACGGCACCACCTGGGATGCCAACGCGATCGCTCCCCCGCTCGCCAAATCGGCGACGGTGTCAGCGATGGTGATCTTCCAGTCCGCGATACGCGAGTCGACGATCTCGATCGCAGC
>JAGYOB010000264.1 GCA_018399515.1 Candidatus Nanopelagicales bacterium | reverse complement strand
TGCTGCTTCCCGGGGAGGACCTGGATGTGAGCGGTGTCGGCTATACGACGGACGGGGTCATCACCCGGGACGGCCAGCCGCTCTCTGAGGAATCGAGATCCCAGGTGATCGATCTCGTCACGGTGGGGGTGTTGTGCAATGACGCTCGATTAACCGAGCAGGACGGCACGTGGTCGATCATCGGTGACCCCACCGAGGGGGCGCTGCTGCCCTTGGCCTACAAGGCAAACGTCGATGTCGAACAGGTCATCGATGAGTGGGAGCTCATCGACGAGGTGCCCTTCGATCCGAGGTTTCGATACATGGCGACACTGCGTCGCCATGTTGACGGGCGGGTGCGCGTGTTCTGCAAGGGCGCACCCGAGGTGATCATGGAAATCGCTGGCGAATCGGGGTCCGATTGGCGCGATCGCATGCACAGCGCTGCACTCGAGGGTCAGCGGGTGCTGGCTGTCGCACACGCTGAACTTCCCGAACAGTCTCGAAAGATCACGATGGACGAGTTGTCGGGGCGGCTGCAGATCGTCGGGATGGTGACCTTGCTGGATCCGCCACGCCCCGAGGCGCGGGAGGCGATTCGGGAGTGTCAGCAGGCGGGTATCCGCGTCATCATGATCACCGGGGATCACGAGGTCACCGCAGCTGCGATAGCGCGCTCCCTAGGTTTGTCTGGTGGCGAGTCGATCTCCGGAGCGAATATCGAGCAGGCGACCGACGAGGAGCTTGGCGTCCTTCTCGAACGCAGTGACGTGATCGCTCGAGCGAGCCCGGAGGCGAAGATGCGGGTGATCGACTCTCTCCAGCAACGTGGGGAATCGGTCGCGATGACAGGGGATGGCGTCAATGACGCGCCGGCGCTGAAACGCGCGGATATCGGCGTTGCGATGGGATTGCGGGGGACCGAAGCTGCCCGGGATAGTTCCGATGTCATCCTCACCGATGACAACTTCGCGACCATCGCGGCTGCAGTACGCCAAGGTCGAATCGTTTACGACAACATCGTCAAGTCGCTGCAGTTCATTCTGCCGACGAATGCCGGGCAAGCCGCTTTGATCCTCATTGCGTTGGCCCTGGGCATTACCCTGCCGGTGACTGTCGGGCAGATCCTGTGGGTGAATCTGGTGACCACCGTCACCTTGGCATTGGCTCTGGGGTTCGAGCCGGGCGAATCAGATGTGATGCAACGTGCGCCCAGGCCCTCGAGTTCGGGAATCTTGACTGGATCGATGGCGTTGCGGATCATCTTCGTCAGCGTGTTGATCGTGGGGGTCGCGCTGCTGGCGTTTGAGATCCAACTGGCGCGTAGCGGCTCTTTGGAGATGGCTCGCACCAGCGCCGTCACGATGATCGTGATGGCGGAGCTGGCCTATCTGCTCAACGTTCGCCGCCTATCGACATCATCACTCACCCCGAAGGTGTTCGCTGGCAATCGAATCGCTCTCATCGCGATGGGTTTCCTCGTGGTTTTGCAGGCATCGTTCATCTATCTGCCGTTCATGAACAACGCATTCGACACTGCCCCGCTGACGCTTGATTCGTGGACCTGGCTCGTGGGTCTAGCGATCGCCTTCTTCTTCATCGTCGAAGGGGAGAAGGCGTGGAGCCGTCATCGTGAGAGGCTACGGTCATGGCCGTCATCATCGGGTTCCTCGGCGTAGGCACCGTTTCGACCGCCGTCATTCACGCGCTGTGCGCTGCTGAAGATTTCGAGTCACGAATCGTTCTGTCACCGCGGACGGTGCAGCGCAGTGAGGAACTGTCGGTGCGTTATGGCCAGTGCGCCCGCCTGGGCTCCAACCAGGAGGTGGTGGACGCAGCGGACATCGTCGTTCTCTCGATGCGCCCGCAGCAGATGGATGAGGCGCTAGCCGGTCTGTCGTTTCGCAAAGACCAGGTGATTGCGAGTTTCATCGCTGGATCCCCACCGTCGGTGATCGCAGATCTCGTTTCACCGGCAAAGAGGATCGCGCAGCTCATTCCGCTGCCGGCGATCGAGTATGGCCGGGGACCTTTGCTGATCTGTCCGAAGATCCCCGAGGTCATCGAGGTGTTCGGATCTTTGGGAGACGTCATCGTCATCGACGACGAAACCCAGATCCGGGTGTTCAGTGTCGCCTCAGCCTTCATGTCGACCTACTACCAGATGCAGAACACGATCATCGATTGGATGACGACGCGCGGGGTCGGTGAATCGACTGCCGCGAGTTACGTCCTTTCGGAATTGGAGGGGCTTGCCACGGTGGGTAAGGCCACGCCGGTCGGGCGCCTCGTCGATCTGCCCGCAGAGCATCAGACCAAGGGTGGGCTCAACGAGCGGGTGCGTGACCACATGGCCTCCGCGGGTGCTTTCGCCGCGCTGCGTGCAGCACTCGACGATGTCTATGACAACGCCCGGCTGCGTTCCCCGCAGGCCCCTACGGAATAGGGGAGCGGGGGCAGCGATCGAGGCACGAGTGGATCGAACCCCTTGCCAGCAGGCTTTACACCGGGATACCTTTTGTCAACCGATGACGAGGGGGACCGGATGCAGGCCACCTGGACCGATCGCAAGCGCTATCTGTGGTTGTTCGCTCTCGCGATGCCACTGTTGCCCTTCGTCGCTGTCGGGCTGCACGCGGCGACCGGCCAGGCGGTGTGGCTGTGGCTGGGCCCGATCGTCATCCTCGGGATCGTTCCGCTCATCGACTGGACGGTCGGGCGTGACCCCTCGAGTGCACCTGACGATGCGATCGAAGCGCTCGAGGCCGATCGCTACTACCGCTGGTTGACCTATCTGTTCCTGCCTATCCAGTACGCCGGGTTCGTGCTCGCGCTGTGGTATATCGCTCGCGGTGGGCTGAGCGTCCCCGAGAGCATCGGCCTGTCGGTGACGGTCGGGTTCATCGGTGGTCTGGGCATCAACACGGCGCATGAACTGGGGCATAAGCGCGAGTCGCATGAGCGGTGGCTGAGCAAGATCGCGCTCGCACAATGCGCGTACGGGCACTTCTATATCGAACACAACCGCGGGCATCACGTGCGCGTGGCGACGCCGGAGGATCCGGCATCATCACGTGTTGGTGAAAGTTTCTATGCATTCTGGCCGCGTACGGTGCTCGGGTCATTGCGCAGCGCATGGAATCTGGAGAAGCGCCGGTATGCCCGCCGCAAGCAGCATCCGTGGCGATGGGGCAACGATGTGCTGAACGCCTTCGCGATGACCCTGGCGATCTGGGCAGCACTGGTGATCTGGCTTGGTCCGGGGATTGCGCCGTATGTGCTGCTCCAAGCGGTGATCGGTTTCACTCTGCTCGAAGCGGTTAACTATCTGGAGCACTACGGCCTGCTCCGTCAGAAGGTCCTCCACGGTGATCGGCAACGATACGAACGCGTCGAGCCGCGCCACAGTTGGAACTCCAATAACGTCGCGACGAATGTCTTGCTCTACCACCTGCAGCGACACAGCGATCATCACGCGAATCCCACTCGTCGGTATCAGGCGCTGCAAGACGATGAAGAAGCACCGGTGCTGCCGACCGG
>JAGYOB010000263.1 GCA_018399515.1 Candidatus Nanopelagicales bacterium | reverse complement strand
CCGATGTTCGAGGAATTCATGAACAAGCACGCAGAGTTCTTTCCGAACAATCCCGAGACATTCGAGGAGTTGCTCGACGATCTCGCTCGCCGAGCAGCCGCGATGCAGCGGATGCTCGATTCGATGTCCCCGGAGCAGCGCGAACAACTCGCCGACCTGATGGAACAGGCGATGGGCGATATCGACATGCAGGCTCAGATGAGCCAGCTACGCGATCATCTTCAAGCACTACGCCCCGATCTGCCGTGGCAGGGCCGACAGCGCATGACCGGCGAGCAAGGCATGGGGCTGCCTGATGCCACCTCGGCGCTCGCCGAACTGTCGGACCTGGAATCGCTGGACGCCCAACTCGGCCAGTCCTATCCGGGCGCGACTTTGGATGACGTCGATGTCGACGCTGTCGAACGCGCTCTGGGCCGGTCGGCAGCTGATGACGTCGAGCAACTCCGCGAGATCGAGCGCCGCCTGCGGGAGCAGGGCTATCTGACCGACCGGATGGAATTAAGCCCGAAGGCGATCCGCCGAATCGGTCAAAGCGCTCTCCGCAAGGTGTTCGGCGATCTGGATCCGGGTGCTCGCGGCGATCATGACGTGCACACAACCGGGGCAGCCGGTGAGTTGACCGGATCGACGCGCGAATGGCGCTTCGGTGATGAGCAGCCCATCGACGTCGTGCGGTCGGTGTCCAACGCGGTGCGCCGCCACGTCGCCCAGGGATCGACCGGTCCGATCCGCTTATCCGCAGATGACTTCGAGGTCCGCGAAACCGAGACGCGGACCCAGGCAGCGGTGGTGCTCCTCGTTGATCAGTCGTTCTCCATGGTGATGAACGACACCTGGCGACCCGCGAAGACAACGGCCCTGGCCCTGCACGCGCTGGCTTCGACGAGTTTCCCGCTCGATGCGATGCAGATCATCTCGTTCGCGAATCTGGCGCGAACGGTGGCGCCACACGAACTGCCCGATCTGGATGCCGCCGACATCCAGGGCACGAACCTGCATCACGCACTCATGCTGGCCGGGCGGTTCTTCGATCGACACCGCGGTGCGCAACCGATCTGCCTGGTGGTCACCGACGGTGAGCCGACCGCGCACCTGCTACCCGACGGTGACTGGTGGTTCATGTGGCCGCCGGACCGCGAGACCATCGACGCCACCGTGTCCGAGGTGGATCGACTCACCCGCCGTGGTGTGCCGATCTCGTGGTTCCGACTCGGCGATGATCCCCGGTTGGAACGTTTCTTGGATGCGATGGCGCGTCGCAACGGCGGACGCGTGCTCAGTGTCGATGCCGATCGCCTCGGCGACTATGTGGTCACCGACTACGTCCGCTCCCGCCAGGCCCGCTAGCCCTTCTTCGGGCGATTCAGGCCCTATATGGGCGCATTCCACCCGAAGAACCGCCCGAAGTTTGCCCACTTAGACTCAGGCGGTGCGATTCCGCGGCCATTCCTCGTCTGAATCGCTGCCCCGTGAAGTCTGGGTCCTGGCCAGCATCGCGTTCTTCGTCGCCCTCGGCTTCGGCATCGTCATCCCCGCGATCCCGATCTTCGCCTCCAGCTTCGAAGTCAGCGCATTCGCCGCATCGTCGGTGGTGTCAGCCTTCGCCCTCATGCGTTTCATCTCCTCGCCCTTCGCCGGATGGATGACCGATCGCCTCGGCGAACGTCTCGTGCTCGCCTCGGGATTGCTGATCGTCGCCGTGTCCAGTGCCCTGGCCGGCCTGTCGCAATCCTTCGGGCAACTGCTGGTACTGCGCGGCATCGGCGGTATCGGTTCGTCGATGTTCACGGTGTCGGCTATGGCGCTTCTCCTGCGCGTTGTCGACGCACCCCGTCGTGGCCGCGCCTCAGCGGTATTCCAGGCCGGGTTTCTCTTCGGCGGTGTCGCCGGGCCCGCTGCCGGCGGTATCGTGCTCGCCTGGTCGGTGCGCGCGCCGTTCTTCTTCTATGCCGCCACCCTCGCGGCTGCAACAGTGGTGGCGCTGGTCTTTCTCACCCGGGCTCACCTCATCGAACGTGAGGAATCGGTCGAGGACGCCGAATCAGCCGGTGAG
>JAGYOB010000262.1 GCA_018399515.1 Candidatus Nanopelagicales bacterium | reverse complement strand
GTCCTCTTCGCCGCTGTGCATGCCCTGCACCACGGTGCGACACCCCATCAGTTGGATCTCACCCAGTCACCCGCGCAACAGCCGGATCTCGACGTCGTCCATGGCGCTCCAGCAGCGGTGGAGGTGATCCTCGATCAGGTCATCGCGGGTGAACGTCGCGCGCCTCGGCTCGTCGTCACCGCCGGGGCTGCCGCTCCCGAGATCCTGTGGGTGAAAGCCGAGCAGGCCGGTGTTCGGATCGTGGAGTATTACGGCGCGGCGGAGACGTCCTTCATCGCCTGGCGTCGTTCACCCGACGCCTTCGAGGCCGTTCCCGGCTGCGATATCGACATTCGCCGCGGTGAGATCTGGGTGCGTTCGCCTTATGTGGCACGCGGATACCTCGATTCTGGCACCGGACCGATGCGCCACGACGGCGATTGGGTCACCGTCGGTGATGTAGGAGAACTCACCGCCGACGGCAGACTCCACCTGCGCGGACGCGGCGACACTGCCGTCACCACCGCGGGCCACACCGTCCTCGTCGAAGACGTCGAAGCCGTTCTTCGCTCAGTCCCCGCTGTCGACGATGTCGCAGTAGTCGGTATCCCGCACCGGCGACTCGGTGAGGTCATCGCAGCAGTCCACACCGGTGACGCGACAGAGACGGCCCTGCGTGCGGCCGCCGGCACGCTACCCGGTCCGGCTCGGCCACGGCTGTGGGTCCATCGCGAAGAGTTGCCTCGTCTCCCAGGGGGCAAGATCGACCGTCGCACTCTCGCACTCCAGCTCACGCGATCGCGGGAGGAACGATGACGACTCCGGTGATCATCGCCGCGCGACGGACTCCGATCGCGAGCGCGCATACTGCCTTCGCCGATATCCCAGCCGCGGAACTCGCCGCTTCCGTGTGGCGAGCACTGCGAGCGGAACTACCCGACTGCACCCCCGATGACGTCCTGTTGGGAATGGCACGAGGGCCGGGAGGGAATCCTGCCCGGCTGTCCGCTCTCAGCGCAGGGTGGCCCGTCACAGTGCCCGCCGCAACGGTCGACCGGCAATGCGGCGCCGGACTGGATGCGATCTGCATGGGTGCGGCGGAGATCGCCAGCGGTGCAGCCTCCGTCATCGCCGCCGGGGGTGCCGAGAGCGCCAGTACCGCCGAGTCCGGACGCGCACCTTTCGTCCCGGATGGATTCGCCGATCCTGACATGGGCCCGGCGGCAGAGGACCTCGCAAATGAGCGAGGTATCGACCGGAAGCGTCAAGATGACTATGCGGCTCGATCCCATGACCGTGCTGTCGCCGCCCAGTCGCGCCATGTGTTCGACGACGAGCTCGTGCCCATCCATGAGATGAACAGCGACCCGCGCATCAGAAGCCGCCGCCGAGAACTATTCACCAGAGCTCCGGGTGTCTTCGCCCCTGGTGGCAGCGTGACTGCGGCGAACTCCTGTCCGATCAGCGATGGCGCCGCCGGAGTTCTCATCGTCACCGAGGAGCATCGGGCCCGACTGGCCGTTCCCGGGCTCGCGATCACCGGCTGGGCACGATCAGGTGTCGATCCGCGCTGGCCGGGAACCGGGCCCACTCCTGCGGTCCGCTCGGTCCTGCGCCGCACCGGGTGGCACCTCGCCGATATCGATCGAATCGAGATCACCGAAGCTTTCGCCGCCCAGGTGCTCGCCGTCCTCGACGACCTCGGAATCGCCGAGGATGACCCTCGCGTCTGTGCCGATGGCGGCGCCATCGCCCTCGGCCATCCCTGGGGAGCCTCCGGTGCCGTCCTCGTCGTCCGGCTCTTCGCCGCCTTGATCGGTCTGGGAAAGGGAACGCGGGGCCTGGCCACCTGCGCGATCGGTGGCGGACAGGGAATCGCCCTCGCGGTGGAACGGGTGGGGCCATGATCACCTTCGAGCACCTTTCGCATCGGTTCGGCGATCGCCCCGTGCTCAGCGACATCACCTGCCGATTGGCCGAGCAACGGATCGGGATCATCGGTGCGAACGGCTCCGGCAAATCCACATTCGTCCGGATGATCAACGGACTGGCGACACCGACCGAAGGGCGCGTCCTCGTCGATGACCTCGATCCGGCCCGACACGGACGCGAGGTACGCCGGCGAGTGTCGTTCCTGTTCTCTGATCCCGACGCACAGATCATCATGCCGACAGTGGGCGAGGACATCGCTTTCTCACTACGCCGGCATAAGCTCACCGCTGACCAACTCGATCAGCGCACGGCAGCGATCTTGGACACCGTCGGCCTATCGGGCTATGTCGAGCACCCAGCACACCTGCTGTCCAGCGGGCAGAAGCAACTGCTCGCCGTGGCCACCGTGCTGGTCACCGAACCGGACATCCTCATCGCCGATGAGCCAACGACCCTGCTGGATCTGCGCCATACGCGCGCCATCTGCGAACTGTTCGCCACGCTGACCCAGCAGCTGGTCGTGGTCACGCACGATCTCAATGTGGTCGCCGACTTTGAACGCGTCCTGGTCATCGATGAGGGTCGCATCGTGGCCGATGGCGATCCCGGCGAATGCATTGACTTCTATCGTCGCTCGATGGGAGTTCGCTGATGGGAATCCGTTGATGGGAGCTGCGATGATCGGCGTCTACCGACCCGGCGCCTCGATCCTGCATCGGCTGCCTGCCGGGGTGAAACTACTCGGGCTCCTGGTGTTCACCACCGCTGTGCTCATCTGGCGTTCGCCGATAACAGTCGCCATCGGCCTCTTCGTGGTTGCCGTCGGCTATCTCAGTGCCGGGTATTCACCGCGGGTTCTGCTCGCGCAGGTGTGGCCGCTTCGCTGGATCGTGATCCTGCTCGTTCCGTTCCAGTGGTGGTTGGGCGGGTGGCGTTCGGCGGTGGCGATCGTTGGAACCCTCATCCTGGCGGTCGCCGCAGCCGGACTCGTCAGCCTCACCACCCGCATCGTGGACCTGCTGGCGGTCCTCGATCGGGTCCTATCTCCACTGCGGCGCGTCGGCGTCGATCCTGAACGGATCAGCTTGCTCATCGCATTGTCGATCCGGGTCGTGCCGGTGATGCTGGAATTGGTCGATACTGTCCGCGAGGCCCGCCGCGCTCGTGGTGCAGAACGTAGTCTGCGCGCTTTCGCCACCCCGGTCGTCGTGCGCACGGTCGGCTACTCGCAGCGACTCGGTGACGCCCTCATCGCGCGCGGCATCGACGACTAGGGCGCGTTATCTGCCAGACGCTGCGCAGTCAGTGGATCATCGAAAGCGGCGATCGTCGCTTCGGTTTCGGCCGCGAGCGCAGCATCGCGACCCGCCCGGTCGATACGCCCCAACGCCGCTTTCAAATCTCGCACACTGCGTTCGGGCAGGTCGGCTAACCGTTGGGCGAGAGCGATCCCCGCGTCGAGGACCGCCTCATCCGGTACCACCTGGTAGGCGATTCCCCAGTCCTTGAGCATCTGCGCATCGATCCGCTCACCGAGCAGCAAGAGCTCCCGAGCTTTGAAATCCCCGACGACACGGGGCAGGATCGCGGTCACCGCACCGGTGGGGAACAGCCCCAGGCTCATCTCGGGGAAGAATCCTCTGGTGCTCGCTCCCGCCACCACGAGATCGGCGTTGAGGACCCACTCCAAGCCACCGCCGACAGCCCATCCGCGAACGGCAACGACGACCGGGTGCGCGCCATCCATCATCAACCGGGTGACGTCCTGCAACCGCTCGACGAAGATCCGATTGGCCTCCGGGCCCGCGGTGTGGGAGTCCGAATCATGCAGGTCATCGCCCGCGCAGAACGACGATCCCGCGCCGGTGAGCACGATCGCTCGAACCGTGGAACTGTCCTGCGCTTGAGCCAGGGCATCACAGAGAGCTTCGATCAACTCCGGGGTGATGGCGTTGAGGCGACGGGGCCGGTTGAGGGTGATCACCCGGACTGCATCATGGTCCTCGGTCACCACAACCGTCATCGCCGCACCACCCTCCGGGTCTTGCCCTCCGTACGAGGCAGTGTTCCATGCTCGAGCAGGCTGACGGTGGCCGTTACGCGCAGGTCGCGCTGCGCGGCATCACCGATCCGCTCGGCGATCGCGCGAGCCCGTTCGCTGTCCACGGGGATATCGACCGCCAGTTCCACCTCGAGGGGCAGCCGGTCGTAGGGGCCGGGGCCCTCGAGCACGATCCGGTATTCCCCCGACGTGCCCGGATCCGCCGTCACGAGGGCAGCGACCGACGTGGGGAACACATTCACGCCGCGCACCACGACCATGTCGTCGGAACGGCCCGTGACCTGCAGCCGAGGTGCGGTTCGTCCGCACGCGCACGGCTCGACCTCGGTCACGGTGACGATGTCGCCGGTCCGGAACCGCACGAGCGGCTGGCACTCGCGGGCTAGGTGCGTCAGCACCAGTTCCCCGGACACTCCGGTCTGCCAGGCGAGCACCGCACCGGTCGCCGGATCGATGATCTCCGGATGCAGCACATCGAGCCCAACGAAGTGCAGATCATGCTGATGCTCGCACTGTCCGGCGACGTTGCACATGACATCGGTGACCCCGTAGTTGGAATTACGGGCCGCGAACCCCCAGGTCGACTCGAGTCGACCGCGGAATCCGGGAACATCCAGTGCAGCTTCACCACCGAACAGACCCAGTCGCAGCCCAAGCGAGGCTGGATCGATACCCATCTCACTCGCCACCTGCTCCAGCACCGCCGGGTAGCTGGGAGTACACGAGATCGCCGTGACACCGAGCTCTCGAATCGTGCGCAGCAGCAACTGCGGATTGCCGACGCCGAAGGGAACCACCGTGGCGCCGGTCGCCTCCAACGTGGTGTGGTCGGTGAACCCACCCATCCACATCTGGTAGTTCAGACAGTGGACCACGACATCCCCGGGGCCGAGGCCGGAGGCAGATTGTGCCCGCGCACCGACGATCGCGGTCTGCTCGGCATCGATCACCGAGAGCGCGAGATTCATCGCTTCTCCCGTCGTGCCGCCGGTGCGATGGACTCGGCGCACCCGATCCGGCGACGCGGCGAGATAGTCTCCGTACGGCGGATGATCGCGCTGACTGGCCCGCAGCATCTCTTTGTCCACCAGCGGCAGAGCGGCCAGATCGTCGAGCGCCTCGGGCACCTCGGGCAGTTCCATGCCATCCCAAACCCGCTGGTACAAAGCAGAGTTTGCGCGGACGTACCTCCGCTGTGAATCCCAGAGCCGTTGACGATGCGCTGCGAGCTCGTGCAGCGGCACGAAGTCCGCGCGATCGACGACGCCCCCGCGTTCGGTCACTGAGGCAGACCCAGATCCCGAGCGATCAGCATGCGCTGCACCTCATTGGTTCCCTCACCGATCTCGAGGACTTTCGCATCCCGATAGAACCGACCGACGGCGTATTCGTTCATGAAACCGTATCCCCCGAACACCTGGGTGGCCCAGCGCGAGTTCTCCATCGCGGCGTCGGAGGAATGCAGTTTGGCGATGGCTGCCTGGCGCTTGAACGGCTCGTCAGCCAGCATACGCCATCCGGCGTCGTGGTACGCCAGCCGCGCCGTGTGCGCACGCACCTCCATATCGGCGATCAAGAAAGCGATGGACTGGTAGTGGCCGATGGGGTGCCCGAAGGCCTCACGCTCGCTGGCATACCGCACCGACTCGTCGACGCAACCCTGGGCGAGCCCGGTGGCCAGCGCCGCGATGGCGATGCGACCTTCGTCGAGAATCTGCAGGAACTGGGCGTAACCGCGCCCACGCTCGCCGAGCAGATTGCCCGCCGGCACCCGGCAGTCGGTGAAGGCGAGTTCGTGGGTGTCCGAGGAATTCCAGCCGACCTTGGAATACGGCGGCGCAACCGTCAACCCGGGTGTCCCCGACGGCACGATGATCGTGGAGATCTCCGGCCGACCGTTATCTTTCGTCCCCGTAACGCAGGCCACCGTGATCAATCCGGTGATGTCGGTGCCGGAGTTGGTGATGAACGCCTTCGAGCCGTTGATGACCCACTCATCACCGTCGAGGCGCGCGGCAGTGCGCATCCCCCCGGCGTCGGAGCCGCTTCCTGGTTCGGTCAGGCCGAACGCCCCCAGCATCTCTCCCCGGGCAAGAGCCGGCAGCCACTCGCGCTTCTGCTCCGGCGTTCCGAATCGAAAGATCGGCATAGCACCCAGGGATACTGCTGCCTCAAGAGTGATCGCGACGGATGAATCAACCCGCGCGATCTCTTCGAGAACCAGGCACAGGGCGAAGTAGTCTCCGCCCATTCCGTCGTATTCCTCCGGGAACGGAATACCGAATAATCCCATCTCGCCCATCGCCTTGACGATGTCGTA
>JAGYOB010000261.1 GCA_018399515.1 Candidatus Nanopelagicales bacterium | reverse complement strand
CAGCCCCGGTTTCTACAAGGAGGCGGGCGAGTGGTTCGTCGCCCAGGGGGTAAAGGCAGTGGGAACCGATACTCAGGCACTCGATCATCCGCTGGCGACGGCCATCGGTCCGCACGGTCCGGCCGAGGCAGCGGGCGGGCTGCTCCCGTGGGCGTGCGAGGAGTACGAGGCGGAGACGGGCAAGAAGGTCGCTGACGAGTTCGCCCTGTGGGAGCCGTGCCACCGAGAGATCCTGTCTCATGGGATTTACGGCTTCGAGAACGTCGGCGGAGACGTCGACCGGGTGACCGGGAAGCGGGTCACCTTCGCGGCTTTTCCGTGGCGTTGGCGCGGCGGCGACGGTTGCATCGTTCGGCTGGTGGCCATCACTGATCCGACCGGCACCTACCGCATCGAGACAGGGGCCAACTGATGAACTACACACGGTACGGAGACGCTGTCCCGTACGACGCACCGTTCCATCGGGGAGTCGACACGCGCCGGCTTCAAGGCATGGAGGTTGGGCCGACCGAGGCCTTCTGGATGGGGCTTTCGGTCTATCCTCCCGGGTCCTCGGCGGGACCGTCGGACATCCTCGGCGAGTCGATGTATCTCGTCCTTGGCGGCGAATTGACCCTGCACTGCAATGGCGAGACGACGACGCTGCGGCAGTATGACTCGGTGCACTTTGTGCGGGGCGATCACCGTGAGTTGAGAAACGACAGCGCCAGTGACGCGGTACTCGCCGTGTGCATCGTCAATCCGCCCAGGGCAGTCTGATGGGCGTGGTGCTCACGGTGGCCACGACAGGGCCCATCGCGACGAAGTCGGACAACCCAGACTTGCCGACGTCGCCGGAAGAGATCGCTGCGGCGGTGCACGAGGCGTACCTCGAAGGTGCCTCCGTGGCGCACATCCACCTGCGCGACGAGCACCAACGGCCCACGGCTGATCTAGGAATCGCCCGCAGGACGATGGATCTCATCGCGGAGGCGTGCCCGATCCACATTCAGCTGTCGACAGGTGTGGGCCTGTCTGTGCCGTTCGAGGAGCGAGAGAAGTTGGTCGAGCTTCGACCTCGGATGGCGACGCTGAATCCCTGCACGATGAGTTTCGGAGTGGGTGAGTTCCGCAACCCACCAGACGGTGTTCGCAGGCTTGCGGCACGTATGCGCGAGCTCGATGTGAAGCCGGAACTCGAGGTTTACGACACCGGGCACCTCGACGCCTGCATACGGCTGTACGAGGAGGGATTACTTGCGGCGCCACTGCAGTTCTCCATCGTGCTGGGGGTGCGCGGGGGTGCTTCGGCGACCCCGAGCAACCTCGTCATGATGGTCGACCGCCTACCAGATGACTGCGTGTGGCAGATCATCGCGATAGGCCGGGCTAACTTGGAACTTACGGCCATCGGACTGGCACTGGGGGGCAACGCTCGCGCGGGGTTGGAGGACACTCTGTACTTGCGCAAGGGGGAACTGTCGCCCGGCAACATGCCACTGGTGAGGCGCACAGCCGAACTGGCGCGGGCCATGGACCTGGCGATCGCCAGCGTGGCGGAGACTGAGGAGATCCTGAGGCTGCCCACGCTCCCTTAGACTTGAGTCGATTCAGGCCCACCACGAGGATCGCACGAGTAGGGGAGCATGGTCATGGCAGTTCCTGCTGCGACCGAGGGTCGCTCGGGGATTCAGGTTCTGGCGAGAGCGATCGACATCGTCCGGCTCCTCGAAGCCCATCCCTCGGGCTTGCGGCAAAGGGAGATCAGCGATCAGCTCGGGCTCACCCGGTCGACGACGAGTCGCATTCTGGCCGCCCTGGAGACGGAAGGATTCGTTTCGACGCGCGGGGCGCGCGGCCGATATCAACTCGGCCCTGAGTTTGTGCGCATCGCTGCGTCAGCTCGTCGCCAGGCGTCGTTTGATCTGCACCCACTTCTCGTAGCCATGTCCGCAGAGATCCAAGAGACGGTCGACATCTCCATCATCAGCGGGGATCAAGCCATGTTCGTCGACCAGGTCGTGGCGAGCAACCGACTCAGGGCCGTGAGTGCGGTGGGCGAATACTTCCCCCTGCACGCAAGTGCGAACGGAAAAGCCCTCCTTGCGCAACTGCCGGAAGCCGACCGCCGAAGGATTCTGGGCAAGCGCCTAGACCGATATACGCCACACACTCTGACAACACCCTCGGAGCTTCGCGCGGAACTCACCCTGATTGCGCAGCGGGGTGGGGTGGCGTTCGATCGGGAGGAACATTCACTGGGGATCTGCGCCGTGGGCGCTGTTGCGGGGACTCTGGCTGGCGATCTCCTCGCAGTCTCGATACCCGTTCCCGCAACCCGTTTCGAGGGTCGCGAACGCGAACTGACCGAAGCCGTGGTGGCTTTCGCCGCCCGAATCGCAGACGCGCTCGCCGATTAAACCGGCGCTCCCACGGCACGAACGTCGGGGGAATTCGGGGCAGCCCCCCTGACGCCGCTTCGTTATCGCGGCAACCGTCGAGATGTGGTGCCTCCCATCGTTATGGGACGGTGCTCCCCCGCGTCAGAGGCCCAATCGGGCCTTTGTGCCAGGGCGGATACATGATCCGACAGGTCGTGGGTTCGAGCCGCACCCGCCCCACCGTTAGAGGTGATGACGCGCGAGAGAGTTTGCGAAGGAAAAGACAACAAAAAGTTGCGATTTTGGCGTGTTTTCCTTCGCAAACTGCGGTCGACTCGTGCCGCCTTCGTCGGGGGATCGGGCTTAGCATCGACAAGGCACAGCTAGTCGTGTCCCCGACAAGAAGAGGAGCCCGACGATCAACACGTCTACTCACCGACCCCGCCAGAGTCGGCGCCTCCTCCTCGCTGCTGTTGTTGCCGCAGCGTTCATCACTGCTGCCTGCAGCGGCGGCACAGAAGGCGCGACGACGTCCGCGACGACACCCTCCAATGCGAGCGCGACCGTCGAGTCAACGGTTGCCCCGAGTCCCTCGGATGGCGCAGCGACCGTTGGTTGCGCCTCCGTCCCCCGCGGCGTGTCCGAGTTCGTGCTCGATGCTGGTGGTGCCGAGCACGACGTGCGGATCTTCGTGCCCACGAACATCTCCGAGGATTCCCCGCTACCCCTGGTCATGAACTTCCACGGATTGGGATCGAACGGTGATCAGCAAGCGGCATTCACCGGTTATGAGGAGTTGGCCGAGCAGGAGGGCTTCGTCGTCGTCCACCCGACGGGGGTTCCCTCGAGTACCGATGCTCAAGGGCGCAACTCCTGGGAGACACTGTCCTCGGACGACCCGGCCAAGGATGACTTCGTGTTCGCGAATGAGCTGCTCAACCTGCTCATCGAGGACTACTGCGTGGACGAGAGCCGGGTGTATGCAACCGGGATGTCGGGTGGTGGACTGTTCGCCAGTCAACTCCTGTGCGCGATGTCTGATCGCCTCGCGGCGGCTGTGTCTGTTGCTGCGCTCCACTTCCCCGAATCATGCAACCCGGATAAGGCAGTGCCGTTCATGGCAATCCATGGAACGGAGGACCCGACGGTTCCGTTCGATGGCGACCTCACCGGGACGAGGTTCGAAGGAGAGGCATTCGCGCAGTTACTGTTCTCCACCCCCATCCCCGATCAGTTCGCGCAGTTCGCGGCGGCTATGGGCTGCGACCCCGACGGTCAGCGTGTCGCGACGTCGACCGACGTCGTCACCACGACGTACTCCGGGTGCGACGACGGCGTGCCGCTGGTGTTCTACGAGGTCGTCGACGGCGGTCATGCGTGGCCTAGTTCACCACTTACCGAGCCGGGGTCGCCGGTGGCTGATCAGTTGAGCCAACTGCAGGGGTACAGCACGTTCGATATCGACGCGACGGTTGATGGCTGGGCATTCTTCGAACAGCACACCCGAGTCAAGTAGGAGAATGGGCACACCGAGAGTGAGGAGATCGCCGATGTCAGTCGCCGACAGGATCGAAGGAACCCACGAGCGAGTCGAAGGGGTCAGAGCTCAAGTGGATCGGGTGCTCGACGCTCTCGATCAGGCCGAAGACGTGCTTGAGACCGTGGACGATGTGCTGGGCGTCGCCGATGGCCTGCTACTCACTGCGGGGGAGGTTTCGCGGCGTTCGCGTCGCTGGCTGCCGAGGGTCGCGATCGTTGTGGCGGTCGGAGCAGGTGTCGGCGTCGCGGTGTGGCTGTACCGCCGCAAGGTCCGCGATGAGGCCGCTGAGTAGGAGCCCCCTGCCGGGTGCGGGGACGCCGGCTGGCCGAGTCAGCGGGTAGGCCGATGCGCCCAGACCACGGTGTCGATCGCGTGTCGTTCGCCATCAGGCGTGGCCACCGGCCGGGTAGTTTCCGCTGCGCTGTCGACGATCAATCCGCTGCCATCGATGTCGGCGAGCACATCTTCCGGGGTGTAGTTGACCGCCGGGTCGGGTGGGCCACCGACTCCGCGCTCGATGTTCGCCGGATGGTGTGCGATGACGAGCAATCGCCCACCCGGTGCAACCGCATGGGCGGCTGCGGCCAGCATGGGTGTGCGCAGATGTGCGGGAACCTGCAGGTAGGCGACGACAACGAGATCGAATCCAGCCGCCGGAGGCTCCCAGATCGACAGATCAGCTACCTCGGTGGTGAGTCGATCCGCGTCGTCCCCGAGCCGTTCGGTGGCGATGGCCCGTGCCCGGTCGAGACCCACCGCGGAGAAATCGACCGCATGGGCCTGCCAACCGCGCTCGGCCAACCACAGGGCATTGCGTCCTTCGCCGGCGGCCAGATCGACCGCGCGGCCCGGGGGCAGATCGGCGCACATCTGCTCAACGAAAGCATTGGGCCCTGCCGACCAGACCAGATCGGCGTTCGAATACCGCTCATCCCACATCGCTGCATCCATAACCCACACTGTGCACCGTGCTCGTGGGCTTGACACCCTAGGGGTGCATCTCGGCATAGTTGACGGGTGATCTCGCTGCGAATCCTGTCTGCTGTCGCCGCTGTCGGTGCGTTAGCGATCTCCACCCTGGTCGCGGCGCCCGCGGCGAGTGCCCAGCCACCCGCAGGGCGCATTCTGATCGGGGACTCTGTGGCCGGAATGAATGCCAATGCGCTGCGTGCTCGCGGGTTCCGAGTCGACTACACCGTCAGCCGGCAATTCTCGGCCCTTCCGGGGGTCATGCGGTCCTACGGCAGCCGGCTGCCTCGTAATATCGTGGTCCACCTGGGCACCAACGGCCCCATCTCGCTGGCCACCTGCCGGGCGGTGGTCAAGCAGGCCGGACCCAAGCGAAGGGTCTTCTTCGTCACCATCCGGGTGCCCCGGTCCTGGGAGGGTGCGAACAACGCCACCCTGCGGTCGTGTGACCGGTCCTTCAAGGGCAAGCGGGTGCGCATCATCGATTGGCACCGGGCCTCCGATCGCCATCCCTCGTGGTTCTACCCCGATGGATTCCACCCTAGGGAGTCCAGCGGTGCCATCCGATATGCGAACCTCATCGACAGGGTTGTCGACCGGTTCGGCCGTTAGGCACAGCCGAGCGGCGCGCGAAGTGGCCCTGTGTGAGGATGGTGGGCTACTCGGGGTTGCAGCCCCGCGTCGAAGGGATAGTTCGTGACCGCTGGCAATGCCACATTCGTCTTCCGCGATACCGCGGTTCTTTCGGTGTCGATCGCTGAAGCCCCTCTTGTGGTGACGTCTGCCCAGATCGACGCCGAACTCGCCGAAACCTATGAGCGTCTCGAGGTGCGACCGGGGTTGCTCGAGGGGCTGGCCGGGATCGTCGAGCGCCGCTGGTGGCCCCAGGATGTGACCTTCGCCGATGCTGCCGCCATGGCCGGGGCGAAGGCCCTGGCCGATGCCGGGATCGACTCCGGTGCGATCGGGCTGCTGATCGACACCTCCGTGTCCCGGGCGAACCTCGAACCTTCTGCCGCGGTCGACGTGCATCATCAACTGTCCCTGCCGTCGTCGGCGATGAACTTCGACCTGTCCAATGCCTGCCTCGGCTTCGTCAACGGCATGCATATGGCCGGCATGATGATCGATGCCGGACAGATCGACTACGCGCTCATCGTCGATGGTGAAGGCAGTCGCCAGCCCCAGGAGCGAACGATCGAGCGGTTGAAGTCGCCGACGACCACGGCGCAGGACATCTTCGACAACTTCGCCACCCTCACCCTGGGCTCCGGGGGAGCAGCCATGGTGCTCGGGCGCGCCAGCGACCATCCCGAAGGCCATCGGTTCGTCGGTGGTGTGACACGTGCGGCGACGCAGCATCATCAACTATGCGTGGGCGATCTCGATCAGATGCGTACCGATTCCCGTGCGCTGCTCGAAGCCGGCGTCGAACTCTCGGTCGCGATGTGGACCGAGGCCGCCGAAACGTTCTCGTGGTCGGACCTCGACCGCTACATCGTCCATCAGGTGTCCAACGTTCACACGTCTGCGATCACTGCCGCGTTGGGTATCGATCCGCAGCGCGTTCCGATGACGTTCCCGACCTACGGCAACATCGGGCCGGCCTCGATCCCGTTCACCTTGGCGCGCGAGGTCGATGATCTGCGTGCCGGCGATCGCGTGGGCTGCCTGGGCATCGGTTCGGGGTTGAACTCCTCGGTCATCGAGATCACGTGGTGAGGCGTGCCTGACGATTCGGGTCTGCCCGCACATCTGCCGCCCCCGAACCTGATCGGACTCGACCCGTCGTGGTCGCGGTTGGTCCCCGTCGGTGACGTCACCTGGCACATCCTGGAACGACCGGCCGACACCGGGTTCGGCACCGGGCCCGATCGTGCGCCCGACGTCACCGTGTTGGCGGTGCACGGGAATCCGACCTGGTCGTATCTGTGGCGTCGACTGCTGCAACGAGCACCATCGACGTGGCGAGTGATCGCGGTCGACCAGATCGGTATGGGCTTCTCCCAACGACCGCCCGGAGCGCGACGCCTCGCCCAGCGCATCGACGACCTCGACGCGCTCACCGACGCCCTCGACGTCCGCGGTCCGGTCGTCACGGTCGCCCACGACTGGGGTGGTCCGGTTTCGCTGGGCTGGGCGCTCGAGCACCGCGAGCAGGTGCTCGGCTGCGTCCTGACGAACACCGCGGTGCATCAACCACAAGGTGCGCGCACGCCCGAACTCATCCGTTTGGCTCGCTGGCGCCCCGTACGCGCGGTCGTCACCGAGAAGACCCCGGTGTTCACTCGCGGCACGACGACGTTGTCGGCGGTGCGAGCTCATCGGCTCCCAGCCGATGTGGTCGCTGGTTTCCAGGCTCCCTATCTGCGTGCTGCGCAACGCAGCGCGGTAGCCGACTTCGTCGCCGACATCCCCCTCGAGCCTGACCACCCCTCCGCGTCGACACTGGATGCGATCGCCGAGGGTGCTCGCGCCCTCGATGTTCCGGTGCTGCTGGCATGGGGTGCTGATGATCCAGTGTTCTCCGATCGGTACCTGCGCGATCTGCTCCAGCGCATGCCCCAGGCGGATGTGCATCGATATGAGCGCGCCGGGCACCTCGTCACCGAGGATGCACCCGAAAGCGTCGACGACATCATCGGGTGGATCGACCATGTGGTCGCGGGCTCGCCTTCGCTGGACACCGATCCCAACCCGACCCCGCCGCTGTCGTCGCTGACCGTCGCCCGATCCGACAGCGCGGTCGCCATCGCCGAACTCGGTGCTGGGCGCACTGTGACCTGGGACCGGTTGACACAGCGGGTGGACGACCTGGCCCGAGGGCTCCACGATCGCGGTGTGCGCGCAGGGGATCGCGTATCACTTCTCATTCCACCGGGTGCTGACCTCGTCGCCTGCGTCTATGCCTGCTGGTCGATGGGTGCAGCCGTCGTCGTCGCCGATCGCGGACTCGGAATCGGTGGGATGCGTCGGGCGATCCGTGGCGCAGCGCCCGACCACATCATCGCTATCGCACCTGGCTTGGCGATCACCCGTGACATCGATATCCCCGGGGTGCGCATCCTCGCCGGTTCGGCGACGAACTCACGGCGGCGGTTGCTGGGTATCGATGCGACGCTCCTGGAGGTCGCGCACGATGGTGAGCGCAGACGGGGCGAAGCCGACCTCGATTCCGTGGCCGATGATGAGCTCGCACTCATTGCGTTCACCTCCGGTTCGACCGGTCCGGCCAAGGGCGTCGCCTACACCAGGGCGCGGGTGGCGGCACTGGTCGATGCGATTGCGCGGGCCTATGCCATCGATCCCGAGCGCGATGCGCTCGTCGCTGCGTTCGCGCCCTGGGCGGTGCTCGGCCCGGCGCTGGGCATCCCCTCTGCCATCCCCGATATGGATGTCACTGATCCATCGACATTGACGATGGATTCCTTCACCGATGCGGCCGACGCCGTCGGTGGCACGATCGCGTGGACATCACCGACGGGTGTTCGTGCGCTCGTGGACACCGCAGCGCAGACCACGCGTCGCCCGCAGAACCTGCGCTTGCTGATGGTCGCCGGAGCTCCCACCGCGATCGATGTCCTCGAGGCGATGGCCCAGCAATTGCCCGATGTGCAGATCGCAA
Organism: Candidatus Nanopelagicales bacterium; assembly: GCA_018399515.1. GTDB lineage: Bacteria > Actinomycetota > Actinomycetes > S36-B12 > S36-B12 > M55B157. The sequence continues at coordinate 806 of JAGYOB010000261.1, read as the reverse complement.
CCCCCTACGGAATGACCGAGGCGCTGCCGCTGACCCAGGTCGATCTGACCGAGTTGCGCGAGGCAGGTGCCGGGCCCGGTGTGCTCGTCGGTCATCCCCTCGAGGGTGTGCAGGTGCGCATTGCGCAGCTTGATGATCTGGGGCAGCCCGCTGTTATTGCCACCGATGCCGTCGACGTCACCGGTGAGATCGTGATCCGGTCGCCGTGGATGAAGCAGACCTACGACCGTCGCTGGGCCATCCAGCATCGCACCGGTGCCGATGGGTGGCATCGCACCGGCGATGTCGGTCATCTCGATGCTTTGGGTCGACTGTGGATCGAGGGGCGTCTGGCGCACGTGATCACGACCCCGAATGGTCCGGTCACTCCCGTGGCGGCCGAGGATGCTGCCGCCCGGGCTGCCCACACCCCGATGGCAGCCTGCGTCGGCGTCGGCCCGCGCGGTCGCCAGGTCGTGGTGATGGTGCTGCCCCGGGATAACGGCCGTGATCGCGAGGGAAACGGTCGCGGACTCGATGTCGCCGATGTGGACACCACGATCGCCGTTCGCTCGGCGGTGGGTGAGCGGTGCGGAGTCGATGTCGCCGCCGTGTTGACGATGAATGCTCTTCCCGTCGATATCCGGCACCGGTCGAAGATCGATCGTTCTCGCGTGTCACGACTCGCGTCAGCATTCTTGTCGGGTTCGGCGGCGAAGGTGAGTTCGTAATGGCTGCGAACGTGATGCCTTCGAATGTTCTGGTCACCGGGGCCTCCGGGGTCGTCGGGGGAGCGACCGTGCGCGCACTGCTGGCTGCCGGTCACC
>JAGYOB010000260.1 GCA_018399515.1 Candidatus Nanopelagicales bacterium | reverse complement strand
CGAACTGACCACGTCACCGCAATGAGAGCCGCCAGGATGGCAACGCCTGCGATCATGAGCATCAGCAGCCAGGGGAACCCACCTGACTTCGCTGGGGCATCGATCGCGTCAGGGATGGTCACCGTGGAGCCGTCGATGACCAAGGCGATGGACATCGATGCTCCGGGCGCGAGGTCGAGGGAGCGGAACGTCGTCTCGACATCACCGATCCGATCGGTGCAGACCGGAATCGATCGACCGTCGACGAAGCATGCTGCAGCCAGCGCCGCACCCGGTGTTCGCACCTGGACCCGGGCCTGCGCGATGGATAGATCAGGCAGCGGGCCGATCACCTCGGCGAAGACCTCGGCGTCCCCGGCGGTGAGACCGAGCGGATTGTCATCCCCAAGTTCGGCATCGGTGAAAACCCGGAATGCTCCGGTGAGCGCGTAGGTCGCAGTGATCCGTGGTGGATCGGAATCGAAGGCTTCGATCCGCACGTCGCGTGGCTGGATCTGGTCGGGCTGGTCGGGGACATCCCAGATCGCCAAGCGGCCCTCGAAGTCATCGGGCACGGTCGATCCTGGGGCGAACGTCACCGACTCGGTGACGGTGAGCGACCCGTCGGTCTCGATAGCTGCCTCGATCAGATAGGTATCGATCCGGCCCGGATCGGTTGAGTCTTCAGCTCGCACGAAAGTGGAGCCGGAAGCGGCGAGGATCGCGGCGGCAAGCCCGACAATCAATGCCTTCGCGAATGCCTGCACACCCCACAGTGTGACGGTTGGCATATTCGGATTCGCGTGAGGTGGTTGCCGCTCCCGCGGCACTGTGGGAGGTTGGAGTTCATGTCGGCGGGAACGGTCACGGCCGCTGAGCGCCGACGCAGCCGCAATTCTGTCATCTATGGCTCAGCGGGCACGGTCGTCGAGTGGTTCGACTACGGCCTGTACCTCTATCTGGTTCCGGTCGTCGCCCCGCTGATCTTCCCCACGGGTGATCAGCTCACCGCGATCATCGCCAGTCTCGGAGTCTTCGCTGCTGGGTCACTGCTGCGAATTGCCGGAGGTGCGTTTTTCGGCAGCATCGGTGACCGACTCGGGCGCAAGAAGGCTCTGGTCCTGAGCATCTTGATGATGACCGTGCCGATGGGTCTCACGGCCTTTCTGCCGACCTACGCCCAGATCGGTATCGCCGCCACGATCTTGTTCACCGTCATGCGCATGCTGCAGGGTTTCTCAGCAGGTGGTGAGTACTCGGGGACCGTCGTGCAGTTGGTGGAGCAGGCGCCGGCCGCTCGCCGAGGATTCATCGCCTCCACGGCCGTGTTCACCTCCGGTATCGGTGTGCTGCTCGCATCGGGTCTAGTCGCGCTGCTCACCACGGTGCTCAGCGAGCAGGACATGGCCAGTTGGGGATGGCGGATCTGCTACCTCGTCGGTGGAGCGCTCGGTCTGTTCGCTCTCGTCATGCGCAGCCGGATGGAGGAGACGCAAGCTTTCGAAACGGAGGAGAAAGCCGGCACGGTGCCGGCCCAGCCTCTGCGGTACGCCCTGCGCCATCTGCCCGGGCCTGTGCTCATGGCAGCCTTCCTCGCCGGGTTCGGTGGGATCCTCTACTACGTCGTGCTCGGGTTCGTACCGACGATCTTGGACACATACTCCGAGATTCAAAGTGATACCGCGCTATGGGTGACCACGGGAATGACGATCGTCTACGCTTTCGCAACTCCCTTCTTCGGGCTGCTCTCTGATCGACTCGGGCGCAAGCCGGTGATGATCGCAGCAACCATCGGTTTCGTGCTGCTGAGTTTTCCTCTGCTGTGGCTGATGACGTACGAACCACTGTGGATAGTCATTTTGGCTGGACTGGCCCTGCTGACCCTGCTCATGCTCTACGGCGGACCTGTCGTTGCCGCAATCGGTGAGCAGTTCCCATCGCGTGCCCGCTACTCCGCACTCGCCACCGGCTACAACCTCGGCACCGCCGTCCTCGGGGGCTTCGCACCGCTGGTTGCCGCGTGGCTGATCAGCGTTTTCGATTCGCCGGTCGCACCCGCGGGGCTGCTCGTGGTGGCGTCGCTGGTGGCGATGCCGCTGCTGTGGCGATTGCGTGAGACCCGCGGGATCACGCTGGAGCAGATGGACCAGATCGCCCCTCAGAGCAAGCCGGTACCGTAATCCTTTCCCCGGTGGGGAACCATCGTTGGTGGAAAGGGAGTGAGCGGGCATGGCCACGCCGTTGACAGGTCGCGATTTCGTCAAGGAGATCGACTTCTCTACAGAGGAGTTGCGCTACTTGCTCGAACTATCGGCTGAACTCAAAGCCGAGCGCGCGGCTGGTCGCGAGCGGCAGCGGATGATCGGCAAGGTCGTCGCGTTGATCTTCGAGAAAGCTTCCACTCGGACGAGGTGTGCATTCGAGGTCGCCGCGTATCACCAGGGTGCTCAGGTGACCTATCTCGATCCCTCGGGTTCCCACATCGGTGCCAAGGAATCGGCGGCTGATTCCGCGGTGGTCTTGAGTCGGATGTTCGACGCGATCGAGTATCGCGGGCACGGTCAGGAGATCGTCGAGGAACTCGCCCGTCACAGTGACGTTCCCGT
>JAGYOB010000259.1 GCA_018399515.1 Candidatus Nanopelagicales bacterium | reverse complement strand
GGAGGCGGTGCAATCGAGCCCACCGTGGGGCTTGGACCGCATCGACCAGCGGGTACTTCCCCTGGATCAGTCCTATGAGTACGACAGCACGGGTGCAGGGGTTCGCGCCTACATCGTCGACACTGGGATCAGAAGCACGCATACGCAGTTCGGTGGGCGAGTGGTTCCGGGATTCACCGAATTCGCCGACGGGAACGGGACCGAAGACTGCGACGGGCACGGCACCCATGTGGCGGGAACAGTGGGTGGCACCACCTACGGTGTCGCCAAAGACGCGATCCTCGTCCCGGTCCGGGTTCTCGATTGCGAAGGGTCGGGAACCACCGCAGGTGTTGTGAGGGGCTTGAACTGGATCGCCCAAACGCATCCGAGCGCCGGTGTTCCTGGAGTCGCGAACTTGAGCTTGGGGCCGAGGAATCGCAGCATCTCTATTCCGATGGACAACGCCATCATGGGGGTAATCAACGCTGGAGTGACAGTCGTCGTAGCCTCCGGAAATAGCAACGACGATGCGTGCGAGTACAGCCCCGCCCGGGTGCCGGCGGCCATCACTGTCAACGCATCGAACAGCGATGACCAGCGTGCCAGTTTCTCCAACTATGGATCGTGCACGGATATTTATGCACCAGGAGTCAGCGTCCAATCCGCTGGCATCGATTCTGATTCCGACCAGGAGACGTACAGCGGTACATCAATGGCAGCACCTCACGTGGCCGGATTCGCTGCACTGGCTCTCCAGGACAATCCGAGTTACACACCAGAGCAGGTGTGGGAACGCATCAGCATCGCAGCGACACCGTTGCGGTCACTGCCCAAAAATGATCAAGACACGAACAAGATGCTTTTCAGCGGAGATCCCGGTCCGTCGGCACCGTCAGCTCCGACCAATGTGATGGCAAGTGCCAGCGATCAACAGGCAACGGTTTCATGGGATCTTCCAGTCTACGACGGCTCTGAGCCCATCACCTCCTACACCGCGACGGCAGACGCCAGTAACGATTCCTGCACGGTCACAGGCTCCCCACTCGCCAGGTCCTGCACCATCACGGGCTTGACCAATTGGCAGTCGTATTCGTTCACGGTTACCGCGACTAACTCGATCGGCACATCCTCGTCGTCCACCGCGTCCGCAACGGTGATGCCCGGTCGGGTCGCCGATGCACCGACAGTCGACACCGTGCAGGCTGGCGCGGGGGTCATCGACGTCACGTGGAACCCGGGCAATGATTACGCGGCTCCAATGACGCGTTATATCGCTCGCGCGAATCCGGGAACGCGTGCGTGCGCGTCGACTGGTACCGCATGCACCATAACCGGGCTAACCGGCGGTGTGGAGTACACGGTGACCGTGACAGCACGCAATGACTACGGCGACTCAGTGCCATCTGCGCCCTCCGCGGGCGTGACGCCGACTCCGGGCATCGTGTCGCTGCCTGATCCTGGAACCGTCATCGGATGGGGCGCGGCCGCTACCCTTCCGTCGGAGTTCACCACCGATGTCATCGACATCAGCGCGGGTGGAAGTCATCTACTTGCAGTTACGGGATCTGGTGAGGTTCTTGCGACCGGTGCTAATGATGATGGACAAACTACTGTCCCCCCAGAGGCACAGTTCAATGCAACCAATGTGGCTGCGGGTGAGAACCATTCGCTGGCGCTCGTCGGTGGCGGCGTGGTCGCGTGGGGACAAGATGACAGGGGACAGATCGATGTTCCCCTGGATTTGCTCAGCGGTGTTTCCGCTATCGCCGCAGGGCGTGACCATTCACTCGCCTTGAAGGCTGGGCAGATCTTTGCCTGGGGTAGCAATTCCTACGGTCAGACGGCTGTGCCAGACGACAGTCTTGGGTATTCGGCCATTGCTGCTGGGATCTATCACTCCGTCGCTCTGCGCGAAGGCAAGGTCGTTACCTGGGGTGGAAACTCACCGTTACTGGCAGTCCCCGCGAATGTTGCCGATGACACCATTATCGCGATTGCAGCAGGGCACACGGTGTCGATGGCTTTGTCGCAAACAGGTCGCGTGTATGCGTGGGGAGACTCGGGACGCGACATTCCCAACGGAATTCCCGCTGCCCTGAATGAAGGCGTCACCTCTATCGCCATGGGTGATCAGGTCGCACTCGCAGTGAAGAACGGCGAGGTGTACTCCTGGGGGTCCGGTTTGAACGGACTCACGACGGTTCCTGACGATGCCGACGCAGGGGTTGAACTCGTCTCCGGCGGCAGCACGCTCGCTGCAGCGATTCGTACCACACCGGTCGCACCGACGGGTGTGGTCGCCACCCGGGTCGATGACACAACCGCGACAATTTCTTGGAACACGGTGACTCGCACCGGGACACCGATCACCGGCTATGACGTGTCGTATTCCCTGAGTAACTCCACCGGGGCTTTAAGCACCTCGTCTGCATCCGTGCAGGACACCTCTTTCACGATCGATGGCATTGGGGTGGGCGAGCAGGTCCAATTCGATGTAGCCGCGACGAACAGCATCGGCACCGGATCGACGTCCGCATTGCTGTGGCCGCTGGGTCCTGCACCGGTGACCAATCTGCGCGCAACTGCAGGCAACGCCAGCGTTTCGCTGAGTTGGGGCCAACCCGTGGATGACGGCGGCACCCCGATCACCGGATACGCCTACCGGGTCGGCGGCGCAAGCTGGACCAGCCTGCTGCCTTCTCAGACCTCTGTTGTTGTTGAGGGACTCGCGAATGGGACACCCGTCGAGATCGGTGTCCGGGCGATGAATGCCGTTGGTGGCGGAATCGCAACGAGTGTGACGCGTACGCCGCAGGCACCGTCGTCTGGTGG
>JAGYOB010000258.1 GCA_018399515.1 Candidatus Nanopelagicales bacterium | reverse complement strand
CCCGCGCGGAGTCTCCCCGCGAGTCGATGGTCCGGGCTCTCCTGATCGAGGCAGGCTGCCGGTGCCCCGTACCCCAATTCGAGGCACGAGATTCCTCGGGACGCGGTGACCTAGGTGCGCGTTTGGCTATTGAGAGTCGCTGCCGCCCGGCTGCCACAGAACGTCACCCTGTTGCGCATTGGCCGTACGGGCGAGGATGAACAGCAGGTCCGACAGTCGGTTGAGGTAGGAAGCGGTGAGCGGATTGACGCCGTCGCCGTAGGTTTCGATCGCATCCCAGGTGGACCGCTCGGCGCGCCGGGTGATGGTGCGGGCCATGTGCAACAGTGCCGCCTCCTTCGTGCCTCCGGGCAGAATGAACGACCGGAGCGGCTCGAGGCGCTCGTTATAGGCGTCGCACGCAGCTTCTAGCCGCGTGATGTACTCCTGCGTGATCCGCAGCGGTGGATACTCCGGGTCGGTCACGATCGGCGTGCACAGGTCGGCACCGACATCGAACAGGTCGTTTTGCACCCCGATGAGCAGCGCGTGGATGTCCGCGTCGATCTCCCCGACGGTCACCGCCACCCCGATACTGGAGTTGGCTTCGTCCACATCGGCGTAGGCAGCCAGCCGCGCATCGGTCTTGCGGGTACGGGTCATGTCCCCGAGTGAGGTGGTCCCGTCGTCGCCGGTACGGGTGTAGATGCGCGTGAGATTGACCATGCCGCCAGCGTAGGGCAGGTGGGGGATATCGGCAGGCGCGCCTACCATGGCGGATGTGGAGGCGCTTGAGATCACCGGCGGTGCACGCCTGGTGGGGCAGGTGCGCTTGACCGGCGCGAAGAACAGCGTGCTGAAACTCATGGCTGCGGCATTGCTGGCCGAGGGGCGCACGGTGCTCACCGAGGTGCCCGAGATCCTCGACGTGGAGATCATGGCGGAGTTGCTGCGCCGGTTGGGCTGTGAGGTCGAACACGACCGTCAGCGCAGCATCGTGGCGATCGACGTGCCCGCGACTCCGGCCCACCGGGCCGACTACGACCTTGTCCGACGGATGCGTGCCTCCATCAGCGTGCTCGGACCGCTTCTGGCTCGGTGCGGTGAGGCGGATATCGCGCTACCCGGTGGCGACAACATCGGGTCCCGGGGCTTGGACATGCACGTGGCCGGCCTGGAACGCATGGGTGCCGCGGTGCGCGTCGAACATGGCTTCCTGCACGCCCAGGCCGACCGATTGACCGGGGCGACCATCTGGCTGGACTTCCCCAGTGTGGGGGCAACCGAGACCCTGCTGATGGCCGCGGTGACCGCACGTGGGCGGACCGTGATCGATAACGCCGCTCGCGAACCAGAAATCATCGATATCTGCCAGCTGCTCGTCCAGATGGGAGCGGTGATCGAGGGCATCGGCTCCTCGATGCTGACCATCGATGGGGTCGACACGCTGTCAGCGGTGCGGCACGAGACCGTTCCCGATCGCATCGTGGCGGGAACCTGGGCGGTCGCTGCTGCGATGACGCGCGGTGAGATCACGATCACCAACGCCCGTCCAGAGCATCTGGAGATCGCTCTCGACAAACTCGCGACTGCCGGAGCCGATATCGAGGTTCACGCGGGGGAGTTCACCGTGCGGATGGACGACCGCCCCCGCGCGATCGACATCGTCACCCTGCCGTATCCGGGGTTCCCCACCGATCTGCAGCCTCAGTTCATCGCCTTGAACGCGATCGCCGAAGGCGCGTCACTCGTGACCGAGAACCTCTTCGAAGCCCGGTTCCGATTCGTGCACGAACTCGCTCGTCTCGGGGCCGATGTTCAGACTGAGGGCCATCACGCGCTCGTACGTGGTCGCGACTCGCTGAGCGGTGCGCCGGTCGAGGCGACCGATATCCGTGCGGGGGCCGGGTTGGTGCTGGCCGGACTCGTTGCCGAGGGTGTGACGACGGTTTACGAGGTGCACCACATCGATCGGGGTTACGCCGGATTCGTCGACGCGTTGACCGCTCTCGGTGCGCAGGTGGAGCGGGTCACCGCATCCGAGTGACGATGCGGCGAGCCGCTGACTCATCGTTGGGCCAGACCATGACCCGAGGGCCGTCGACGGTCTGGACCAAGGTGGCGCGGATCGCACCGTCCTCCAGTTTTCGACGCAGCATCTCGCCCTCGATATAGGTGGCCGGCTGGGCCACGGGTACCAGCAGCCCGTACTCCTCCGGTGCGCCCGGACGCGCCGGGGCGGCGACCAGCGAGCCCCCGCGCGAGAACGTCCAGCGCAGTAACAGCACCAGGATGCCCAGACCGGCGAAGGCCATGATCGGCCCGAAGATGTAGGAGTAGGAGTTGCCCACGCCTCCATCGTGGTCCATCCCGGTGAAGTCCGCCACCCACGTGGGTACCCTGGGTGGATGACGCGCGTTAACGATCGTTCCGACCGCCCAGATTCGGACCGGCCGGGCAGGGATCGACCGACGAAGGATCGACCCTGGCTGATGCGTACCTACGCGGGGCATTCGACTCCGGCGGAGTCCAATGCGCTGTATCGGCGCAATCTGGCCAAGGGGCAGACGGGATTGTCGGTCGCTTTCGATCTGCCCACCCAGACCGGGTACGACCCCGATGACCCGATGGCCTCGGGCGAGGTCGGCAAGGTCGGTGTTCCGATCGCCCACCTGGGGGACATGCGGCGACTCTTCGAGGGCATCCCGCTGGCGGACATGAACACCTCGATGACCATCAACGCCACAGCGATGTGGCTGTTGGCCCTGTACGCGGCGGTAGGGCAGGAGCAGGGTGCGGACGTGTCGGCGCTGCAGGGCACGACGCAGAACGACATCATCAAGGAATACCTGTCGCGAGGAACCTACGTGTTCCCGCCCGAGCCGTCGTTGCGGCTGACCGCGGACATGATCTCCTACACCGTCATCAACATGCCCTCCTGGAATCCGATCAATATCTGCTCCTATCACCTGCAGGAAGCCGGGGCTACACCCGTTCAGGAGATCGCGTACTCGATCTGCACGGCGATCTCCGTGCTTGATGCGGTGCGTGATTCCGGGCAGATCCCACCCGAGCAGTTCGGAGCCGTCGTCGCCCGCATGTCGTTCTTCGTCAACGCCGGTGTGCGCTTCATCGAGGAGATGTGCAAGGTCCGCGCCTTCGTCGCGATCTGGGATGACATCACCCGTGAGCGCTACGGCATCACCGATCCCAAGCAGCGGCGATTCCGCTACGGCGTACAGGTTAATTCCCTCGGTCTGTCAGAGGCGCAGCCGGAGAACAACGTCCAGCGCATCGTGCTGGAGATGCTGGCTGTCACGCTGTCGAAGGATGCCCGGGCGCGAGCCGTTCAGCTCCCCGCGTGGAATGAGGCCCTGGGCTTGCCGCGGCCCTGGGACCAGCAGTGGTCGCTGCGCATCCAGCAGGTCTTGGCTTATGAAACCGACCTACTGGAATACGACGACATCTTCACCGGCTCGCACGTGATCGAAGCCAAGGTGGATCAGATGATCGCCGAGGCCCGCACCGAGATCGATCGCGTGCTGTCCCTAGGTGGTGCTGTAGCAACGGTCGAGAGTGGCTATATGAAAGGTCAACTCGTCGCATCGCATGCCGAACGTCGTGCGGGTATCGAGTCCGGTGACGACATCATCGTCGGGGTCAATGCGTTCACCACGACGGAGGACAACCCGCTTCTGGCGGACCTGGAGACTGCGATCCAGGTGGTCGATCCGCAGGTGCAGGCCGAGGCCATCGCATCCCTCGAGGCATGGCGCGCCCAGCGAGATGATGAGGCGGTTGCCCAGGCTCTGGCAGACCTTCGCGCGGCTGCGAAGACGACGGCCAATCTCGTCGAGGCGACGATCAACTGTGCCCGTTCCGGCGTGACGACCGGTGAATGGGCGGGCACGTTGCGAGAAGAGTTCGGGGAATACCGCGCTCCGACCGGAGTCTCGAGCGCGGTCGGTGTGTCCGATCCGGGTGGAACGCTCGCCGATGTACGCGCGCGGGTGCAGTCGACCGCCGAAGAACTCGGGGCGAAACTGAGATTCCTGGTCGGCAAGCCCGGTCTGGATGGACACTCCAATGGTGCAGAGCAGATCGCGGTGCGCGCTCGCGACGCGGGCTTCGAAGTCATCTACCAGGGCATCCGGCTCACCCCGGCGCAGATCATCGCCGGCGCCGTCGAGGAGGACGTCGACGTCGTCGGCCTGTCGATTCTGTCCGGATCCCACCGTGAACTCGTCCCCCAGGTCGTGCGGGGATTGCGCGAGGCTGGAATGGACGACACGGTCGTCGTCGTGGGTGGGATCATCCCCGAGGCCGACGCTGCGGAGTTGACCGAGGCTGGGGTCGCCGCGGTGTTCACGCCGAAGGATTACGACGCGACCGCGATCATGGGCCGCATCATCGACGAAGTGCGTCGAGCAAAGGGCCTGGTCGGCGCCTGATCCGTCCTCGCTAGGCTCCCGGCGTGCGAATCGTGGTGGCCCGATGTGTCGTGGACTATGCGGGCCGATTGTCATCGCATCTGCCCGAGGCAGTGCGGGTGATCATGGTCAAAGCCGATGGTTCGGTCCTGGTTCATGCCGATGGCGGTTCGTATAAGCCGCTCAACTGGATGAGCCCGCCGTGTACCGTCACCGTCGAGGGCGAAGGTTCCGCGCAGCGATGGCGGGTGGAGAACAAGGCCGGCGAAACCCTGACCATCGAACTGATCGAGATCTGGCATGACAGCGAACACGATCTGGGCATCGATCCAGGTCTGGTCAAGGATGGTGTCGAGGCGCACCTGCAGGTGTTGCTGGCAGAACGCATCGAGACGCTGGGACAAGGCTGGACGCTGGTGCGCCGCGAGTACCCCACCGCGATCGGCCCCGTGGACATCATGTGCCGAGATGCGGATGGGCGGTCGGTCGCTGTGGAGATCAAACGCCGCGGTGAAATCGATGGCGTCGAGCAACTCACCCGTTATCTGGAACTGCTCAACCGAGACCCGGTGCTGGCACCGGTTCGGGGAATCTTCGCCGCTCAGGAGATCAAGCCGCAGGCGCGGACCCTGGCCACCGACCGCGGAATCGATTGCGTGGTGCTCGATTACGATGCGATGCGCGGGATCGACGATCCCGATTCGCGATTGTTCTAGTCGGGTCTGCTGATGTGGTCGGGTCTGCCTAACCTCGCCAGCCACCGTGGCGGGCGCGCAGTGCTCCGAGGAGCACCTTTCCCGCCCAGGCGGGTCGGTCGAAGGACGTCAGCGATACCGGCAGGGCGAACCTTTGGCGGACCACCGAGCGTGGCTGGGTGAAGGCTCGCAGTCCGTCGGCTCCGTGGATCCGGCCGATTCCCGATTCACCGACCCCTCCCCAGGGCAGCGATGGAACACCGGCGTACATGACCCAGGAATTGATGCTCACCATGCCGCAGCGCAACCGCCGGGCGGCTGCCTCGACGCGCGGGATGTCTCGCCCGAAGACCGACGCCGCCAGGCCGTAGCCGGAGGCGTTCGCTCGGTCGACGGCCTCGTCGAGATCGCGCACGGAGTTGATCGCCACGGTTGGGCCGAATGTCTCCTCGACCATCGCGGGGGAATCCTCGGGGACGTCGGTGAGGATGATGGGCTCGACGGTCCGCTCTTTGATCGACGCGACGCCGCCGAGAGCGGTGTGTGCTCCCCGGTTGATCGCATCGGTCACATGGCGGCGGATCGTGTCACTGGCCTGCGGGAGCGTCATGGGCCCGTAGGCGGCCTCGCCGTGGGTTCCGGGGCGCAGAGTCTGCGCGCGCAGGGCCACCGCTGTCACGAGGTCGGCGTGGATGTCGCGATGCGCGTAGACCCGCTCGACCCCGACACAGGTCTGCCCGGCGTTGGAGAACGCGCCGTAGGCGATCGCATCGGCCGCGGCGTCGATGTCGGCATCAGCGTCGACCAGCACCGCATCCTTGCCGCCGCACTCCAAGACGACGGGCGTCATCGTCGGCGCGCAGGCGGCCAGAATGCGTCTGCCGGTTGCCGATGATCCGGTGAACGACACCAGGTCGACACCGCCGGTGGCCAAGGCTGCACCGACGTTGCCCGCTCCGATGACGATCTGCACGAGCGGATGTTCAGTGCTCGCGGAGTTGAACGCACGGGCCAGCCAGTCACCGATGGCCGTTGCGAATTCCGAGGGCTTGAACACCACGGCGTTGCCAGCAGCCAGCGCGTAGGCGATCGATCCGATCGGGGTGAACACCGGATAGTTCCACGGCCCGATCACCCCCACCACACCGACCGGTTCGTAAGACAGGCTGGCCCGCTGGTTGATCGTGAGGAGGCCGCCGGGTACTCGGCGCTCGCCCAGAACGCGCTCGGCGTTGGTCGCCGCCCAGTGCAGATGCTCCAGGCTCAGGGCGACTTCCAGACGTGCGTCGTCGCGGGGTTTGCCCATCTCGCGATGCACCAGGTCGACGAGTTCCTCGGCGTGGCGAGCGAGGTATCGCTTCGCGGCCATCAGCCGAGTCCGACGCGTCGACCAACCCAGATCCGCCCACCATCGGGAGGCGAGCCGAGCTCGGTCGATGACCTCGCTGACTCCCTCCTCCGAGGTGATCGGGAAGGTTCCGACCAACTCACCGCTCAGGGGTGCTCGTGAATGCAGCCAGGTCGTGTCCTGCGGTGCGGTGGGGCTCATAGGTCCAGACGCTACTCCCGTTGGACTCCCTCAGCACGGGCATGGGCTGCGGCATGGAAGACTGCCGCTCGGTATCAGCGACGTCAGCAGCTACTCAGGGAGTGTGGATGAGCAACGGTTCCGTCACCACTGTGGGGGTCGTCGGATTGGGCACGATGGGGGCCGGCATCGCCGAGGTCTTCGCCCGACATGGTTTCGCGGTCGTCGCCGTCGAATGGGACGACGTAGCTCTCGAGCGGGGCCGAACCACGATTGCCGGATCCACCCAGCGTGCGATGGATCGCGGCAAACTCAGCGAGACCGATCGCGATGACCTGCTCGGACGAATCGAGTTCGGCATCGATCGGCAAGCCCTGGCGAAGGCCGATCTGGTGATCGAGGCGATTCCCGAGCAGTTGGAATTGAAGCGAGAACTCTTTGCTGAACTCGACCACATCACCCCCGAGCACACGATCTTGGCCTCGAACACGTCGTCGCTGTCGGTGACGGAGATCTCGGTGGCCACCGGTCGACCCGATCGTGTCGTCGGCATGCACTTCTTCAATCCGGCCCCGGTTCAAGGATTCGTCGAGATCGTGCGCACCGTGGTGTCCTCACCCGAGGTCGTGGAGGCCGTCGAGGATGTGGCGCGCCGGTTGGGCAAAGAACCGGTCGTCGTCGGCGATCGGGCGGGTTTCATCGCCAATGCACTGCTGTTCGGCTACCTCAATCACGCTGTGGCGATGTACGACTCGCGTTACGCGACGCGCGAGGACATCGACACCGCGATGCGACTGGGATGCGGGTATCCGATGGGCCCGCTCGCGCTGCTCGATCTGATCGGCTTGGACACCGCGTACGAGATTCTGGACACGATGTACAAGCAGGGCCGCGATCGTCTCCATGCCCCTCATCCGCTGCTCAAGCAGATGGTGACCGCCGGTCTGCGCGGTCGCAAGACCGGTCGCGGCTTCTACACCTATGCCGAGCCGAACTCTCCCAAGGTCGTCGATGATGCCGAGACTGTGTCCACCGGCCGGTCGTACGGACCACCGCGCACAGTGGGCACCGTCGGTGTCGTGGGTTCGGGAACGATGGCCTGCGGCATCGCCGAGGTGTTCATCAAGGGTGGGTTCGCGACGACGATCGTGGCGCGGTCACCGGAGAAAGCCGAGTCAGCCCGATCGAGCATCGCCAAGTCCATGGAGAAGGCGGTGCAGCGTGGAAAACTCGACGGCGCTGACCGAGATGCCGCTGCCGCATTGCTGACCCCGAGTTCATCGCTGGAGGATCTCGCCGAGGTCGACATCGTGGTGGAGGCGATCGCGGAGAACATCGATGTCAAGGTGGCCCTGTTCGAGAACCTCGATGAAATCTGCCGACCCGGCGCCATTCTGGCGACCACGACATCGAGTCTGCCGGTCGTGGAGATGGCTGTGGCGACCTCGCGTCCTGCTGACGTCGTGGGGTTGCACTTCTTCAACCCCGCCGCGGTGATGCAACTGGTCGAGGTCGTCCGTACCGTGTCGACCTCAGACGAGGTCATGGCCACCGCTGTCGATGTGGCGGAGCGCATCGGCAAGCAGGCTGTGATGTGCGGTGATCGTGCCGGTTTCATCGTCAACGCACTGCTGTTCCCGTATCTCAACGATGCGGTTCGGATGCTCGAGGCGAATTATTCGGGTACCGACGAGATCGACCTGGCGATGAAAAGGGGTTGCGGGTTGCCGATGGGCCCCTTCGAGTTGCTCGACGTGGTGGGACTCGACGTGTCGCTGACCATCCAGCAGGTCCTGTACCGGGAATTCCGGGAGCCGGGATTCGCCCCGGCTCCTCGCCTGGAACACCTGGTGACGGCGGGTTACCTCGGTCGCAAGACCGGGCGCGGCTTCCGGACCTACGCTTAGTCCGCCATGGGTCGCCGTCGCCCCGCGCGTCAGCCAGCGCGAGCGCCACAGCGCCGTGATGTCACCGAGTCCCACCCCGATGGCGACTGGGTGGTCCGGCCGATCACCGGCTCGGCATCGACCAAGCCCTATCGGTGCCCCGGCTGCGACCAGGTGATCACTCCGGCGACCCCGCACATCGTGGCCTGGCCCGTCGACCGCGGCAGTGACGAGCGGCGGCACTGGCATACCCCGTGCTGGCAGGCTCGTGACCGTCGCGGGCCGCGCTGATGAGCACGGCGACCGGGGATGAGATCCGGGCGGGTAGCGTGCTCCCGGCTCGTCGAGAGCCGGTGACCTTGACCACCGATGATGGCTTGGCGCTGGTGGGCGAACTGGCAACCCCGGTGCACGGTAATCCGGTCGGCACGCTCGTGTGCGTGCATCCGCTCCCCACCCATGGCGGGATGATGGACAGCCACGTGCTGCGCAAAGCCGCCTGGCGGCTGCCCGCGCTCGCTGGTGTGGCGGTGCTGCGATTCAACACCCGGGGAACGACTTCGGCGGCGGGAACCAGTGGGGGAACCTTCGACGAGGCGCGCGGCGAGGGCCGCGATCTCGCCGCAGCTATCGACTTCGTCCGCGAACGAGGACTACCTGACCCGTGGCTCCTGGGCTGGTCATTCGGCACCGATGTGGTGCTCAAGCACGGCGATCGAGATCCGGTGGTCGGTGCCCTGCTGCTGTCACCGCCGGTGCGGTTCACCAGTTCGGCGGAGTTGGCATCCTGGTCTGGCTCGTCTCGGGCGCTGGTCGCGTTAGTCCCCGAACTCGATGATTACCTCCGGCCCGACGAGGCGCGGACTCGATTCGCCGAGGTACCGCACGCTGAAGTGATCGCGGTCGAGGGGGCCAAGCACCTGTGGGTGGGCGAGACCTATGTGCGTATTGTCCTCGATGAGATCACCCGCCGGATCAACCCTGAAGCGGCACCCCTGCCGACCACCTGGTCGGCACACGACGCGTCCGTGCAGGGCGCCATGGAGAAGTGGAGTGAGTTATGAGCTTCGACCTCACCGGGCAGCGCGCGCTGGTGACCGGTGCCTCACGAGGCATCGGTCGAGCGATTGCGTTGGCCTACGCCCAGGCCGGTGCCGATGTCGCGGTCCTCGCCCGAAACGCCGAGTTGCTCGATGAGGTGGTCGGCGAGATCGAGGGGATGGGTCGGCGCGCGATCGCCTGCCCGGCCGATGTCCTCGACGATGAGGCGCTGGTATCCGCGGGTGCTGCGGCGGTGGAGTTCCTCGGCGGGTTGGACACCCTGGTCAATAACGCCGGGGGAAACTCCTTTTCCATCCCGGTCGCGCAGATGCGCATGTCGGGGTGGACCAAGACGATGCGGTTGAACCTCGACTCGATCGTGACCCTTACCCAATCGGTGCTGCCAGCGCTCATGGAATCCCGCGGATCGGT
>JAGYOB010000257.1 GCA_018399515.1 Candidatus Nanopelagicales bacterium | reverse complement strand
CCGCTTCGCTCGGTTCACTTCAGCGCGCGCCACGGCGCCCGAACTCGACCCCCTCATCCGCACCCTGCGGTCCTATCACCCGCGCAGCGATCTACGGATGCTGCAGCGAGCCTACGAGACGGCGGCGTACCTGCATCGAGACCAGAAGCGTCGTTCCGGCGATCCCTACATCACCCATCCCATCGCTGTCGCAACCATCCTCGCCGAACTCGGGATGACCGTCCCAACCCTTGCTGCTGCACTTCTGCATGACACCGTCGAAGACACCGGATACAGCCTCGATGCCCTGCGCGAAGACTTCGGTGATGAGGTGGCACGCCTCGTCGATGGCGTCACCAAACTGGATCGAGTCGTCTACGGGCAGGCATCGGCGGCTGAGACCGTGCGCAAGATGGTCGTGGCCATGGCGCGGGACATCAGGGTGTTGGTCATCAAACTCGCTGACCGTCTACACAATATGCGGACCCTGATGCACATGACCGCCGAGAAGCAGGAGATCAAGGCTCGAGAGACTCTTGAGATATACGCACCCTTGGCGCATCGACTGGGCATGAACACGATGAAATGGGAGCTGGAGGACCTGGCTTTCGCAACCTTGTACCCGAAGATGTACGACGAGATCGTGCGCCTCGTCGGGCAACGTGCCCCGTCACGGGAGAAGTACCTCACCACCGTGGTCAATTCGATCGAACGCGATCTTCGATCATCGAAGATCAAAGCATCGGTCACCGGCCGTCCAAAGCACTACTACTCCGTCTACCAGAAGATGATCGTCCGCGGCCGGGACTTCGCTGACATCTACGACCTGGTCGGCGTGCGCATCCTGGTGGAATCTGTCCGGGATTGCTATGCGGTTCTGGGATTGATCCACTCCCGATGGAGCCCTGTTCCCGGGCGCTTCAAGGACTTCATCGCCATGCCGAAGTTCAACATGTACCAATCCCTGCACACCACCGTGATCGGTCCCGAAGGCAAACCGGTGGAACTGCAGATTCGTAGCTGGGATATGCACCGGGCCGCGGAATTCGGGGTGGCAGCCCACTGGCGGTACAAGCAACCGGAGGTCGGCGGTAAACAGGGGCCGGATGACTTCGGCTGGCTTCGCCAGCTCATGGAATGGCAGCGGGAGACCGAGGATCCCGATGAGTTCCTCGATTCACTGCGCTACGACCTTGGCTCGTCGGAAGTGTTCGTCTTCACTCCCAAGGGCGACGTGATCGCGCTCCCGGCAGGAGCGACAACCGTGGACTTCGCCTACAGCGTGCATACCGAGGTGGGTCACCGGTGCGTGGGAGCGCGGGTCAATGGCAAGTTGGTGCCGTTGGAGTCGACCCTCGACAACGGCGATGTCGTGGAGGTGTTCACCACCAAGGCAGAGGGCGCTGGGCCGAGCCGCGACTGGTTGTCCTTCGTCGCCTCGCCCAGAGCCAAGAGCAAAATCAAGGCCTGGTTCTCCAAGGAGCGTCGCGAGGAGGCGATCGAGAAGGGTAAGGAATCCATTGCACGCGCCATGCGCAAGGAAGGGCTGCCGCTGCAGCGGTTGATGACGAATCAGGCGTTGACTGCGATCTCGGCCGACCTCCACCAGGCCGACATCACGGCGCTGTACGCGGCGGTGGGTGAAAGTCGCATCAGTGCGCAGACCATCGTCAAACGACTCGTCGAAGCCGCCGGCGGTGTCGATGGTGCAGCCGATGACGCCGCAGAGGCATTCCGCCCCGGACGTTCTGACCGCGATCGACGACCAATTGATGCCGGAGTCCGGGTCAAAGGCTCCGCGGACGTCTGGGTGAAACTCGCCAAGTGCTGTACCCCCGTGCCCGGTGATGAGATCTTCGGCTTCGTTACGCGAGGAACCGGCGTTTCGGTACATCGTCGCTCCTGCACGAATGCCGAGGAGCTATTGGCCCAACCCGAACGGCTCGTCGATGTCGAGTGGACTCCGTCGTCATCGAGTGTGTTCCTCGTCAATATCCAGGTGGAAGCTCTGGATCGGTCGCGTCTGCTCGCCGATGTGACTCGTGCCTTGAGTGACCAGCACGTGAATATCCTCAGCGCGTCCGTGAGCACCGGGCGCGACCGCGTCGCCATATCGCGATTCACCTTCGAGATGGCCGACCCCAAGCACCTCGGTTCTGTCCTCAAGACCGTGCGGCAGGTCGAGGGGGTCTTCGACGCCTACCGTGTCTGAGGTGGTGGTCGCCGCGTCAGCGGCTGAACTCGCTGAGAGCACCTTCGACGGCCGACAGCAGGGCTCGGGTCGAGGCGATTTTCTCTTCGGCTTTCGCCGCCGCGGCGGTATCGCCTCGCGAGACCGCCGCATCACGCTCTCGCTCCGCCTTGGCCACGGCTTCGGCGAACTTCTCCGCGGTATCCGAGGCGCGCGCGCGGGTCTCGGGGTTTGAGCGCTTCCATTCGTCCTGTTCCATCGAGCGGATGGCTTGCTCGACCTTGCGTAGGCGGCCCTCGATCTTGTCCTTGTCATTGCGCGGAACGTGACCGATGGCCTCCCAGCGCTCACCGATGCGATGCAGCGCCTTCTTAGCGGTCTTGATGTCCGTGACGGGCAGCAATGCCTCGGCTTCTGCGGCAAGCGCCGACTTGGCCTCAAGGTTCTGCTGCTGCTGGGCATCGCGTTCGGCGTTCGCAGCATCACGCGCGGCAAAGAACACATCCTGCGCTGCGCGAAAGCGTTCCCAAAGGCGATCCTCGGCGCCCTTGCCTGCATGTCCAGCGGCTTTCCACCGATCCATGAGACGGCGATAGTCGCGCGTGGTACCAGCCCAGTCGGTCGAACTCGACAAAGCCGCAGCCTCTGCGATCAACGCCTCCTTGGCGGCAATGGCTTCCTTGCGGGCGCCTTCGCGTTCGGCGAAGTGGGAGCGCCGTGCTCGGTCGAAGGTCGAGCGAGCTGCGGAGAAGCGCTTCCACAGGGACTGCTCAGTGCCGCGATCGACACGAGGTGCCGCCTTCCAGTCATCGAGCAGTGCGGCGAAGCGATCTCCGGTGGCCTTCCATCGCGTCGATGTGGCAAGCCCCTCAGCTTCGACCACGATGGCCTCGCGTTTTTCGCGGGCCGCCTCGCGGGCTTGGGCTTTGCGCTGTGCGGCTAATTCCCGCTGTTGGGCGATAAGGGCTTCGAGTTCATCGCAGGCCGCGCGGAGCATCGTGATGTCGCCCATGAACAGCGGGGTCGCCAGGGATGTGCGCAGGTGCTCCACCGCGGTGACGGTCTGGTCGGGGGTCGCCCGACCGTCCAGCAGCCGGGTGCGGGCGAGATCGGCTTCGACCATGAGGTCGTCGAACTTTCGCCCGAAGAACGCCAGCCCCTCTTCGATGGTGCCGGCCGCCCATTGGCCGATGACGACATCGCCTTCGGGCGTGACCAGGTGCGCGGTACCGTCGGCGTCGATCCGCCCCCAACGCCGGGCATCCGTGGCGGGGCGGACGGGGGGAGCCGCGGGTGCGGTGGTGCTCGTCCCCGGAGTTGTGCTTCTGTTGAGGCTGGCTGGAGTCGGTGCTGCGGGAGTGCCCGCAGGCGCCGGCTCGATCGCCGACGGTGTGGGTCGTGCCTCCAGGGCCGGATGGTCATCCATGTGCGACATGGTGCTCCTCCCGTCGTTCCCTAGCGAAACGATCCGTGTCGAACCTTGCTGTTAACGGCCCACCGTAGCCTGCTCGATGACGACCTGCTGAGCCGGCGGGCCATCGGCGCCACCACCTTGCACACCCGCGTCGGCGACCGCCTGGACGATGTCCAGTCCTTGGGAGACCTCCCCCCAGATCGTGTACGCCGGCGGAAGAGTGGTGTCGGCGTACACGATGAAGAACTGGCTACCGGCGGTTCCCGGACCGGCATTGGCCATGGCGACGGTCCCGGCAGGGTAGTTATCGGCGTCGCCGACCGGCAGATTCTCATCGGGTACGACGTAGCCGGGTCCGCCGGTACCGTTTCCTGCTGGGTCGCCGCACTGCAGAACGAAGATCCCCTCCGTGGTGAGGCGGTGGCAGGAGGTCAGGTCGAAATAGCCCTGCTCAGTGAGGAACACCATCGAGTTGACAGTCT
>JAGYOB010000256.1 GCA_018399515.1 Candidatus Nanopelagicales bacterium | reverse complement strand
GCGGTGAACCCCCGGTCGCGGGCGAGATCGTGGGTGAGGACGCCACCGAGGGCATTGGGGCTGAGCACATCGAGGGGACGGGCGAGCAGGTCGGTGGTGTCGGCGACGATCTCGAGGTTGTCGACACCGCTGCCGAGTTCGTCTCGCAGCGCGTCGATCGCGTCGGTGGAGGGATCGGTCACCAGCACGCGGGCATCCTCGGATGCGATCAGGTGCACCGCGAGGCGTCGGCCGACCTTGCCCGCCCCGATCACCCCGATGGTGCGACCGGCCAGGGACGGCGAACCCCAGCGGTGCTCGGCTGCCGCGCGCATGCCCTGCCACACTCCGAACGCGGTGAGGATCCCCGAATCACCGGCGCCGCCTCGCTCGGGTGAACGCCCGGTCGTCCACGGATTCGTCTCACCGATCACATCGAGGTCCTCGACCGCGATGCCGACATCACCGGCGGTGACATAGCGGCCTGATAGTGACGCGATGAAAGAACCCATGGCGCGCAACAACTCCGGCGTCTTATCGCGCGCAGGATCGGCCCAGATGACGGCCTTGCCGCCACCGTGGGGCAGATCGGCTAGGGCGTTTTTGTAACTCATCGCCTGCGATAGGCGCAGTGCGTCGCGATAGGCCGATGCGCCGTCGGGATAGGCGACCATGCGGCAACCGCCCAGTGCCGGGCCGCGGTTGGTGGAGTGGATCGCGACGAAGGCGCGCAGCCCGGTCGCAGGATCGCTACCGACGACGACGGATTCGTGATCGTCGAATTCGGGTGCGTCGAACGGAATCCCCGGCACGGATAGTCAGCCTAGGACGCAGCGCCTATTCGTCGTCGTCGGGTCCGAAGACCGTGGTGTAGCACTTCACGGTGTTGTCGAGCAGATCCTGCGTGCGCTGGGGGAAGTCGCTGCCCAGCGGTGCGGTGGACACCTGTGCGGCGAACTCGTCGGCGGCGGTGAGGTCGCTCAGTTCGAGGGTGTCGCCGACCCACTGGGCGAGCACGGCCAGCCCGGGGCCTTCGACGAAGCCGAGGATCGCGTGCTGGGCGTCATCGTCGGTGCGCACATCGACGAGTTGGCTCACGGTGTAGTCGGGCAGCATCGCGGCGCGGATGGCGTCCTGGGATTCCTCGGCCGCTTCATCGCACAAGACCGCCACGATCCGCGACGGGGAGGTGTCCGGTGAAGGGCTGGTGCCGGTCGGCGAGGGTGCGCTCGTCGTCGCACCGGTGTCGGTGGGCTCGGGAGTGGCATCTGACGAGCAGGCGGCCAGGCCGCCGACGAGCAGGATGGGGGCGGCCAGCAGGGCCGCGCGTGCCCGGATGCGGCCGGTGGTGCGGCGGGCGATTACCGATGAGGTCATGGGGCCCAAGGGTACGTGGTGGATCCCGGCGGCAGCGGCGTGAGCGGGCAGCGGTGCCGTCTCCCAGGGACTTCCCAGGCTAGCCGGGCCCATGATCGGCCATGACCGGGCACAGTGAACATATGCAGCCTTTGTCGACCGCGCCCCGCCGTAGTGTGGGGGCTGACTCCCGCCTGCGTTCTCGGCTGGGCGGGTTGGTCATGGCGGTGCTGATGGCGATCGGCTTGATCGGTGTCGCGGGGGCGGGGGCCGCTCCGGCGAACGCCTCGATCAGCGAGTCCGAGCTCCGCTCGACGGTGCACGCGCGCCTGGCGGTGTTCGTCGACGATGCCGTCGATTCGGGGTACTACACCGAGACTCAGCGGCTCTACATTCTCAGCGCGATCTCCACGTCTGCCCCCGACTCGCTGTCGGATCGCCAGACCCGCAGAGTGATGGGCAGGTTCTGGCGCATCATCACCGAGGTCGGTGAGGTGCCGCGCCGACTCGCGGAGCGCCGACTGTCGAAGGGCGCGACTTTGACGCGCGTCGTGGGTAGCGATGCCGAAGCGGTGAATGACCGGTTGCGCAGTTGGTTGGCTGCCCCGGTGGTCAACGCGATCGGCCGCGGCGATCTGTCGTGGTCGGATGCTGCGGGGCTGCTGGGCGACACGCGCACGGCGGTCAATAGGCTGATGGGACAGCCCGGCGGCGATCGGGATGTCATCCTCGTGCGTAAGCGCAACTGAAAATCACACAAACCCGGGCTGCCAGACAGCCCGCCACAGGCTGCTCGCCGTGGCCGCGTGCGGTAGGGCGCACAGATCCCGACCACGACGAGCATCGGCCCCCGAACCCTCCAGAATGGAGTGAGGGTCCGGGGGCCGTTAACTTTCCGCGCGACGAAAGGAGGGCGACTACCGTGGACTCCATGTCGATCCTCGTCGTCGATGACGACCCCGCTCTGCGTCAGGCATTGACGCGCATCTTGAGTTTCGAGGGATACGAGGTCGAGATCGCCCCGACCGGTCACGATGCGCTCGAACTCGTGGGCACCGCCGATTTGATGGTCCTCGATCTGGGGCTGCCGGATCTGGACGGACTCGATGTGGCGCGTCGGGTGCGCGCGGCCGGACACGCACTGCCGATCCTGGTGCTCACCGCCCGGGGTGAGGTCGGCGATCGGGTCGCCGGGTTGGATGCCGGCGCCGATGATTATCTGCCCAAGCCTTTCGATCTGGCCGAGTTGCTGGCGCGGGTGCGTGCGCTGCTGCGGCGCACCCAGCCCCATAACGGCGCCACCGTGTACAACCTCGGTGACATGGTGGTCGACACCGCGCGGCGCAAGGTGACTCGCGGCGACGACGACATCGAGTTGACCAAGACCGAGTTCGCACTGCTGCAGGTGCTGCTGGCCGCTGATGGCGCGGTGGTGGCCCGCAGCGATCTGATGATCGAAGTGTGGGGTTTCTCGTCACCCACCCTCGACTCGAACCTGGACACCTATGTGTCGTATGTGCGGCGCAAGACCGAAGCCGGCGGGCATGCGCGCCTGGTACACACCGTTCGGGGGGTCGGCTTCGTCGCGCGGGTCGAACCGTGAGACGCAGTCTGCGCACCACCGTCGCCCTCATCGTGGCGGCGACCTTGCTGTTCACCGTTGCCGGATTGGCTGCCGCGGTGTGGCTGCTGACCCGCAACACGCTCATGCGCAGCGTCGACGCCTCGCTCGTCTCGCGCATCCAGGCCGGCATCTTCCTCACCCCGCCGGATGAGGAGAACATCCCGTTCGTGCGTCCGCCGATCCCGGGGCAGCCCACGGTGATCGTCGACGCGGTGCTCGCCGATGGCGAGGTCTATGACATTGACACGCAGTTCTCCGATCTGCCCGCCGACCCCGCTGATGTGGCCATCGCGCTGTCTCCGCCGGGAACGAGTGCGTTCTCCACGCGGGTGACGCCGGGGGGTGAATCCGTGCGCGTGTACACGGTGGCGGTGGTCGAAGGTGCGGCAGCCCGCGCGATCCGCAGCCTGGAGGAAACCCAGTCGAACCTCGTGCAGTTGGCCACGATCTTGATTCTCGGTGGTGGTGTTGCGGTCGCGGTCGGTGCGGGCGCGGGGGTGCTCGCGGTGCGCCGGTCGACGAATCCGCTGGTCGAGGTCGCCGATGCGGTGGGTGCGCTGTCTCGCGGCGAACGCGATGCGCAACCCCCGCGTGCGGGACGTGGTGCACCGCGCGAGG
>JAGYOB010000255.1 GCA_018399515.1 Candidatus Nanopelagicales bacterium | reverse complement strand
GCGGACTGGCAGGTCTACGACCCGATCGACAACACGTTCAATAATCGGTTCCACGGGATGCAGTGGCTCGTGCCGTGGGCGCTTGCCGGTGGCGATGCCGTGTCGCTCCTCGTCGCTCGAGATGCAGCACTTCCTGATCCCGGGGCGCAGGCCGACCGAACCGTCCTGCGGGCGACCGGCTGGACCACCGGTGCCAATCGCCTTCGCCAGAACACTGTGAATTGTCTGTTCGCGTTGACCGGTGACGAGCGATTGCTGCCGATCATCGAGGGCATCGTGGCGGTCAACCTCGACCCCGCCCGGTATCGCGGCAGGCCGGAACGACCCGTACACAACCACGGCATGCTCGCTAATCATTCACTGATCGAATCCGCCCGCGTTTTCGATCGACCAGAATGGCAGGACATCGCCTTCGTTCGAATGAACGCTGATGCAGAGAGTGTCTTCGCAGAATGCGGCATGTCGATCGAACAGTCGAGCAGTTATCACTTGACGAACCTGCGAATCTGGGAACGAGGCCTGCGTCGAGCTCGTTCGAGTGATGTCGCAACTACCGCATCCGTCACGAGCACCATCGACCGTGCCCGGCTCGCAGCAGTGCAACTGGCTCGCCCTGATGGCATCCTCGAGTCGATCGGAAACGCAAATCAGCGCTCCATCTCGGCAATCGTCGCCAAGCTTCCATCGGATTATCGACAGTCACTCGATCCACGCCTGTGGTGCGAAAACCGGGGCTGGGCTGCGAACCGGACCTCGTGGGATGACACAGCGATTCACTACACGCTCCGATTCGGACCGCGCCGCAAGATGCACGGCCATGTCGATCACGGATCATTGACCTGGTTCGCGCAGGGGGTTCCGGTGCTCTCAGATCCGGGACTGTTCGACAAGACCCGTAACGGTCGCTATCGGGATGCGGTGTCGATGTCGGCGCATTCGGTGCTGGAACCGGTCGGGCGCCCCTTCGGTGGTAGCACCCGTGCCACACGCGAGGCAAGCCCAGATGGAATCGATCGATACACCCTGGTCGGTCAACACCGCGGGATGAAGCGCACGCGTTCTGTCGAAGTCGGCTTGGACCACTCCTATCTGCGAGTGCGCGATGAGGCTCGCACGAGGTGGCCGCAGCAGTGGCTGCAGCATTGGCAACTCGATCCGCAATGGAAGCCGTTCTTCGGGACCACTCCGTGGACACCGATCGCTGCCCATCCCAACGGCCGGTATCTCTATGCGGTCTGTCACTCCGGAATCTCGATGCGGATGACGGTCGGTACCCAGGAGCATCATCCGAAGTGGCGGACGAGTACTCCGGGGGTGAACCTCAGGTGCGGTGGGATGGATCGATCGGTGACGTTCGACACGCTGCTGGTGGTGAGCACCATCAATGGCACATTGCGCTGGGATCGTGCCAGCGGCGCTTATGCGGTGCGAGGCGCTGACGGGTCTGTGGCGAGTTCGACTACTCCGGGAGCGTGAAGTCGGCCGGACCCGTTGCCGCCGGGGGCGTCCCGTTCGGGAAGTTCACCCGGAACTGCACCGAGCGGGCGCTGCCGCCGATGTCGTCGCCGACGGTGGCGGTGACGACGTAGCGACCCGGTCGTCCGAACTGCACCTCACCGCTGACGGCCAGCACACTGCGCATGTCCGCTCCGGGAGTCGCCCCCGCAGGTCGCCCCGCCTCGACGGCGCCCTCGACAGCGAATAACTGCTCGCCGTCCTCATGCTCCACGCTCACGGTGAGCGGATAAGCGCGATTGGTCTCGTTCCAGCCGATGAGCAGGCTGACCCCGATGCCCAGGTGGACGGTGCCAGGATTGCCATCGCTGTCCAACGGCTGATCCATGTCGCTCCAGCCGGCGCCCTGCAGGTACAGCAGGCCGTTGATCGCTTCAGCGTGATGGGCGAGGGTGACGTATTCGATCTGGGGCATGGGTCCATCCTGCCCTATGGGTGGCAGATGGCGGCTAGGGTCGTCGATCATGGTCACCCGCACCCCGGCCCTGGTGGAGCGCATGCGCCCGCACGCGGCCAGCATCTTCGGCCAGATGTCGTCTCTGGCTCAGGCGTCGGGTGCGATCAACCTCGGCCAGGGCTTTCCCGATGAGGATGGCCCTGCCGAACTCCAAGACATCGCGAGGGCAGCGATCGCGGATGGTCGCGGCAATCAATACCCACCCGCGCATGGACTGCCCGACCTGCGCCTTGCGGTAGCCGAGCACCAGTCGCGTTTCTATGGCCTGAGCATCGACCCTGACACCGAGGTGGTCATCGGCACCGGTGCGAGCGAGGTGCTGCAATCGGCCCTGCTTGCTCTGTGCGAACCCGGGGATGAGGTCGTCGTCTTCGAGCCGTGGTTCGATCTGTACGGCGCAGGTATCGCGCTCGCCGGAGCGACCCGGGTGAGCGTGCCGCTTCGGCCACCGTCGTATCGACCGGATATCGATGCGCTCGCCGACGCGATCACTGCGCGCACCCGTGTACTGCTGCTGAACAGCCCGCACAACCCGACCGGAGTCGTGTTCACCCGAGAGGAATTGCAGGCCATCGCGGACCTCGCCGTCGAGCACGACTTGATCGTGCTATCCGACGAGGCGTATGCGCATCTGTGGTTCGACGGTCACCCGCACATCCCGATCTCAACCCTGCCGGGAATGTTCGAGCGCACGATCAGCGTCGGAAGCGGTGGGAAGTCCTTCTCTTTCACCGGCTGGAAAATCGGGTGGGGCAGTGGTCCGCAGGATCTGATCGCAGCCGTTCGCGTCGTGCGACAGCACCTGTCGTATGTCTCCGGAGGGCCGTTCCAGTACGCGATCGCCGCGGGATTGCGATTGCCCGATGCATACTTCGACGGATTGCGAGCGCAGATGCAGACCAAGCGCGATCTGCTCACCGGTGGGCTGCGCTCACTCGGCTTCGAGGTGACCGAATCCCAGGGGACGTATTTCGCAACAAGTGACCTCGGCCCCTTTGCCCGTATTGAGGGACGCAACGTCGATGGTCGCCAGATGTGCGAATGGCTGCCCGACCACGCCGGCGTCGCTGCGATCCCGATCCAGGTGTTCTGCGATGACCCGGAATTGGGAGCACAGTCGATTCGCTGGGCTTTCGGTAAGGCCGATGACACGCTGATCGAAGCGTTAACCAGATTGCAGAAGGTGGTGCGGCTGTGAGTCGAACACATGACGTGATCATCATCGGTGGTGGCCACAACGGGTTGACAGCAGCGGCTTATCTCGCCCGAGCCGGGCGCAGTGTTCTCGTGCTGGAGCAGGGCGACGTGCCCGGTGGTGCAGCGATCTCTGCGCAGGCATTCGCCGGTGTCGACGCTCGACTCTCGCGATACTCCTACCTGGTGTCGCTGATGCCGCAGGCGATCATCGACGACCTGGGCTTGGGTATTGAACTTCGATCACGCGACGTGGCGTCGTTCACGCCGGTGCACCGAGGCGGGCGGGATACCGGGTTGCTGATCGAACGCCACCCTGGCCCGGCAACGGAGGCGTCCTTCGCGGAGGTGACCGGGGGCGAGGGTGACTATCGGATGTGGCAGGACATCTACGGACGCATGGAGGCTGCAGCGCGGGCCCTCGCCCCGACCATGCTGGATCGCCTGCCCTCGCGGGAGGAGGCACGGTCACTGGTCACCGAGGCCGCGGGGGATCACACGTGGGCGATGATCGCCGAGACCCCCCTCGGGGAGACGCTCATGGAATCCTTCGTCGATGATGACGTGCGCGGTGTCGTGGCCACCGATGGATTGATCGGCACGTACGCCTCACTTTTCGACTCATCGCTGCTGGCCAACAGGTGCTGGCTGTACCACCTGGTCGGAGACGGGACGGGTGAGTGGAAGGTTCCCGTCGGTGGCATGGGAGCGGTCAGTGGTGCCCTGTATCGAGCCGCCGTCGCAGCCGGAGCGCAGATCACCACTTCGGCGCGCGTGACATCGGTCGCTGCCGATGGTCGCCGAGGTGAGGTTCGCTGGATCGATGCCGATGGCGGGGAGCACACGGCCGAATGCGGATGGGTGCTGTCGAATGCGGCACCGCACACCCTCGATGCCCTCATGGGTCGTCCTTCGGGACCGCGGATGCCCCAGGGTTCGCAGATGCCCCAGGGTTCGCAGATGAAGGTCAACATGCTGCTGACGCGACTGCCGCGATTGCGCAGCGGGGTTGATCCGCGAGTTGCGTTCGCCGGCACGCTGCACATCGATGAATCGCTATCGGTTCTCGAGGAATCCTTCGCTCGCGGCATCGCCGGTCGGGTCCCCGATCACCTGCCCGCGGAGATCTACTGTCACACCCTCACCGACCCGTCCATCCTCGGTGCGGACCTGCAGCAGCGCGGTTGGCACACGATGACCTTGTTCGGGCTGCACACACCCGCCAGTCTGTTCAGCGGTGACGATCATGATGCGGTACGTGATCGGCTGGTCGAGGGTTACCTGGATGGGATCGACGCGTTCTGCGATGAACCGATCCGCGACTGCCTTGCCCGCGATGCGGATGGCGAACAGTGTGTCGAGGCGCGCACACCCCTGGAGTTGCAGGCGTCGGTCGGTTTGCCCGGTGGGCACATCTTCCATCGGGATCTGCGCTGGCCGTGGGCTGCTGATGACGACGGCACTCCGGGTGCACCCGACTCGGTCCCCGGATCCTGGGGCGTGGAGACCAGCATCGCCAATGTGCTCGTCTGCGGGGCGGGCGCGCGCCGCGGTGGTGGAGTCAGCGGCATCCCCGGGCGAGCGGCCGCGATGGCGGTGCTGGAATCGGTTTAGTTCGAGCGGTGTCCGATCAGGGCGAAGGCTTGACGGGCGATTTCACCAGACTCGTCAGCGGGAACAACGATGATGCGAACGGGTGCACCCACCGCAGCGATGTCGACGGCCTGCTCAGGAGCTGTCACAGTGCGATTGCGGGGTCGATCCACATCGATTCCCAATCTCGCCCAGCCGGCGCACACCGCTTCGCGCAGGAGCGGATCATGTTCGCCTACTCCGGCGGTGAACACGAGAGCATCGGCACCACCGACGACGGCGTGCATCGCACCGATCGCACGCCGCAAACGGTGCACATACACCGACCAGGCGGTCTCGGCGGAATCATTCCCCTCTGCCTTGCGCCGTTCGATCTCGCGCATGTCCGTGGCGCCGCCCAATCCGATCAGACCACTGTCATGCTCGAGCAGATCGGTCACCGCATCGGTGGAGCCGAGATGGTCGACGAGAGCCAATACGATCGCGGGATCGAGATCGCCGCTGCGCGTCGACATCATCACCCCTTCCAAGGGTGTCCAGCCCATCGTGGTGTCGATGCTGCGTCCATTGCGGACTGCCGTGACACTGGCTCCGGATCCCACATGCGCGACGACCAAGCGCAGGTCGGATGCCGCACGTTTCATCAGCGCGGCCGTCTGACGGACAGCTCCGGCGACGGAGATCCCGTGGAAACCGAATCGTTCGATGCCCAGTTCGCTACACAACGTCTCCGGCAGGGGATATGTTCGAGCGGCGGTATCAAGTGTGCGGTGGAATGCCGTATCGAATACGGCGACCTGCGGGATCCCAGGGGCGATGCGTTGCATGGCATCGACCCCGGCGAGGTTCAGCGGATTGTGCAAGGGTGCCAGATCAGTGCATTCGTCGATTGCATCACGGACTTCCTGATCGATGATCACAGAGTCGGTGAAGGTGCTGCCACCGTGCACGATCCGATGACCGATGACAGCGATGTCGCAACGATCCCGCTCTGTGAGGGTGTTCCAGACCTCGCGCATGGTCGACTCGATGCCCTGGGCAGAGCCGGGGCTTGAATCTATGGTGCGACTGAACGCACTTTCGCCGTCAGGTCGGACTCCGTCGATCTTGATGGATGAGGAACCGACATTGACGACAAGAGCGATCACGTCTGAAAGGTCCACTCTGTGATCTCAGGCATGTCGACTCCACGCTCGACGACGTATTGGCGATGGGTGATCAACTGGTCACTCATGCGCTGGCGCAGCCAGGCAGCTTCGGTGGCCAACCCCGGAACTCGATCGATGACATCAACGACCAGGTGGAAACGATCGATCTGATTGCGCACGCACATGTCGAATGGTGTGGTGGTCGATCCTTCCTCCTTGTATCCGCGAACGTGGAGGTTCGC
>JAGYOB010000254.1 GCA_018399515.1 Candidatus Nanopelagicales bacterium | reverse complement strand
CGGGTCGACGAGGTGGCGTGCCCCGCGTTCATGCACGACGACCTGGGCATTCGGGAAAGCCTCGGCGATATCGCCGACTCCACCGGCGTGATCGAGGTGAATATGGGTCACGACCACGGTGCTCAGATCCGCCGGACCGATCCCGAGAGCGGCCAGTGACTCAATGACGGTGGGAGCGCTCAGCGCTGTGCCTGTTTCGATCAGGCAGGGCCGATCACCCCGGATCAGGTAACCGGCGGTGATGCCGGCGTGTCCGCCCATCCTGGTGTCGATCTCGAAGACCTCGCCGCCGAGTTCGGTGATGGTGTCCACAGTGCCTCCCAGGTTGAGCCGTCCACCGCGATCGGCACGGGTGGGCTGGACCGCGGACTTCCTTGGCCATCGTAGACGGCGGACGGACCAGAACCGACACAGGAAGGATGCGTCATGGCGACATCGAAAGGCCGAGCGGTATCGACAGGATCGACGAAGGAATCGTCAACGGCGATCAACGAAGTCCGCTTGATCGGCCGTCTTGCAGGGTGCGAGGTGCGAGTTCTGCCCAGCGGGGCGCAACTGCTGAGCTTCCGCGTGATCGTGGATCGTCCCGTGCGTGACCGAGGACCCAGCGGATCGGTGCGCGTCGATGCCCTCGACTGCTGTGTCTGGCAGACCCGACTCGCGCGCCGAATCCAGTCATGGGACGAGGGCGAGCCGATCGAGATCAGCGGGGTGCTGCGCCGACGGTTCTGGCATCACGGTGGCGGACCCGCATCGCGGGTGGAGGTAGAGGTTCGATCGGCGCGTCGACCTTGAGCCCGGGGCCTGACCCCGGGGGCATCGCGCCGTTCAGCGAAGATCTCCGTGAGACGATGTCGTGGTGTCAGATGCCGAAGCCGGTCAGCCTGCGGGCGATCCGCATGACTGGTTTCGTCGGGCGCGCGATCTGCTCGAGCGTGGCGATGCCGCGGCAAGCCTGGTGCTGATCGAGCGGGTACTCGAGATCGACCCCACATCCTTGGCAGCGGTAGAAATCCGCGCGCGAGCACTATTCGATTCCCAGTATTTTAGCGACGCTGCAGCGGAATTTGAACGCATCATCGCTCTGCGCCCCGACGATGACTACGCCCAGTACGGAATGGGCATGAGCCTGTGGCGCCTCCAACGCTTTCCTGATGCCGCTGATCACCTTGCTCTTGCTGCGGTCATGCGTCCGACCGATGAGCGATATTCCCGGGCGCTCACTCAGGTCCGCGCCACCTTGAAAGCGCGAGCGGAAGCCGATCTGCCGCTCAGCGGGCCCATCGCTGCAGCGGGAAGCGATGATCCTGGGTCCCAGGAGATGACCGGCCCCATCGTGCCGGGAATGAACGTCTTCGACATCTGGCCACATCCGCGTGGAGAGCATCGATGAGTGACGTCAGGATCCCTTTCGAGCATTTCGATGGGGCGCTGCTGGACCTGGACGGTGTGGTCTACGTCGGAGAGTCTGCGGTCGCCCACGCGGTGTCGTCGATCGAAGGCGCTCGCACACGCGGGATGCGATTCGCCTACGTCACGAATAACGCATCACGGACTCCCGCTGAGGTTTCAGCGCATTTGGCCAAACTCGGGCTGACCGTGGGGGACAGCGAGGTCGTGACATCAGCGCAGGCAGGAGCCCATGCACTCGAGCGACTTCTGGAGGACCGTGGCGAGATCGGATGCATCCTTGCGGTAGGTGGACCGGGGGTCGCCGCGGCGCTGCGCGAGCGTGGCCTGAAAGTGACCGATCGGGCCGAGGATGAGCCCGTGGCGGTGCTGCAGGGCTTTGGACGCGACATTGCCTGGCCCGATCTTGCGGAGGCCAGTTTTGTCGTCGGCCGCGGTGTTCCCTGGGTTGCGACCAATCCGGACACCTCAATTCCAACTCCACACGGACGCGCTCCGGGTAATGGTGCGTTCGTTCAGGCGGTCAGTCTGGCGACCGGGCGCAGACCGGATCTCGTGGCCGGGAAGCCACATAGGCCGCTGATCGACGAGAGCCTTGAACGACTCGGTGTCGACCGAGCACTGATGATCGGGGATCGACTGGATACCGATATCGAGGCAGGGGTCAATGCCGGGATTTCCACGCTCCTTGTGATGACCGGCGTCACCGATGTGGTCGATGTTCTGTTGGCCCCTCCCCGACAACAACCGAATTTCATCAGTCTGGACCTGCGGGGGCTGCATCACGACTACCCACCTGTGATCGGTGACGGTGGTCACTGGAGATGCGGTCCGGTAAACGTTGCGTCGGGGGCGGGAATTGGCGACTTTCACGTGATGGTGAACGACAGGTCGTTGGGGATCTTCAATGGCGACGATGCGGGCCACCCCACGATCGACGACCCGGTTGCCTGGTCGGCCGTGATGCGTTGCCTGGCAGCGGCCGTGTGGCAGTGGCGCGACGATCAAGGGAAGCCCGACAGTGCGCCCACTGCGGGCCGGGGAGTCGATAGTGACGAGGACCTGCGATCGACTATTGCGAACGTCCCCGCGGTGGCTGCGCTGCAGGGCAGCGTGGACCGGCTCCGTCGAGTTGCCGAGGAGTAGCGTGGTGTCCTGTTGAGGCATCCACAGGAAAAGGCAACCGGACGGAAAAGGGGAGATGGGCTCATGCTCGATGCTGTGAAGGCTGCGCTACAGGTGATGAGCGGAGTTGGCGAAGTGACCGTGAGCAAAGCGCGGGAGGCGGCTGCCGGTCTGGTCAACCAAGGCCTCGCCGGCGACCCATCCGGTGTGGTCGGAGGGGTTCAAGAACTCGCTGATGAGCTGTGGACCACCGGCAGGGACAACCGCGAGATGCTGCTCCAACTCGTGCAGCTGGAAGTCGATCGGGCCGTCAATCGGATGGGATTCGTCCGAGAGGATGAACTCGCCTCGGTCCGCCGGCACGTCGACCGTCTGGAATCCGAACTCGCTCGAGCGCAGGATGAACTAGCGCTGGCGCGTGAGGATGCTGCGACGACGTCGATCGTCGCGGCGGCCGAATCGCTTTCGCAGGATGGTGTATCTGACGCTGATGTCGCTGCGTCCGTCGTGGACTCAGCGCGACGAATCGCTGCCGTGACCGGCGCGTTGGGAGCAGTTCCTGGATTGGCCGGTGGCCCCTGGGCGCGAGTGGCTCGCGATCTGGCGACATCGGCGGCAGGGATAGTCGCAGCCGCGGCAGCATCGGCCCCGCCCGTGCCACGACAACGCCCGCAGGAAGCGCCTGGCGAGCCGTCGAAGCCCGCCGCGAAGAAGGTAGCGAAGAAGGCAGCATCGAAACCTGCAGCGCCGAAACCGGCAGCGAAGAAGGCAGCGAAGAAGGCAGCACCGAAGAAGACAGCACCGAAGAAGACAGCGAGCACCAAGAAATCTGCGGTGACGAAGACGGCTGCGACGACCGCCGGGGATACAGGATCGCCAACCACCACCGGAAAGGATTCCTAGGTGGACACGGACTCAAGCCCGGGTGTCGAGGGCGGTACCGGTGGCGATGACACTGATGACGAAGTGATCGAGGACCCTCGGGTTCTCGCCGCGGTCGAACGGCTAGCTGATCTGGACGGTTTGCCGATTGCTGAACAGGTCGAGGTGTTCGCCGATGTCCACGCTCGGTTGGCCGAGGCATTGGGCACCGAGAACACCGCACCGACATCATCGACTTTCGACGCCGTGTCGGGGCAGGCGCCACCTGGCGGCACGTCTTCGTGAACCTCCGTCGTGGCCGAGGGACGTCCAGGGTGCGCGGCGCGTGACGCGGCGTCGTCTGGATGCCGAGTTGGTCCGCAGGAACCTGGCCCGATCGCGTGACGCGGCGCAGGAACTCATCCGGTCGGGGAAAGTACGAGTCCATGGTGAGCGGGCGGGTAAGCCGGCGACCATGGTGGAAACCTCAGCGCCCATCGTGGTCGATGTATCCGACGACCCCGGATATGCGTCCCG
>JAGYOB010000253.1 GCA_018399515.1 Candidatus Nanopelagicales bacterium | reverse complement strand
AACTCGTTGCTCGTCATGGGCGCGATCATGGGATCGGATGTGCGGATCTGTGCTCCGCGCGCATTGTGGCCGACCGATGAAGTTCAGCAGATCGCACGGGAGCGCGCTGAGGAATCCGGGGCGCGCATGCTGCTGACGGAGGATCCGGCAGAAGCATTACCCGGCGCTGATTTCGTCGAAACCGACGTGTGGGTGTCGATGGGGGAGCCCGCCGAGGTCTGGGCGGAGCGCATCGAGTTGCTGCGGCCCTATCGTGTCGATACCTCGATGATGGAACGAACCGGCAATCCGAATGCGAAGTTTTTGCACTGCCTGCCGGCGTTCCACGACATGGATACCGAGGTCGGGCAGCGCATCGCCGCGGAGACCGGGTTGGTCGATGGCCTCGAGGTCACTCACGAGGTGTTCACGTCACCGGCGAGTGTCGTGTTCGACGAGGCAGAGAACCGATTGCACACCATCAAGGCTGTGATGGTCGCCACCATCGGCGACGACTGATGCGCCGATCGTGAGGTAGCGCTCGGTACGGAAGCGCCTCCTCGTAAGATCGACCGCGTCCCCGTAACCGGAAGGATCGTCGTGCCCGAGCCGTTATCGCTGGCCAGCGGATTCACCACTGCCACACGGGGTGACTGGCTGGCCGAGGTGCGCCGGGTCCTGCTGAAGGGCCGACCCGAGGCAACAGACGAGGACTTCGCGCAGGCCTTCACCCAGAGGTTGGTCACCCGCACCGACGACGGCTTGGACATCCAACCCCTCTACACCGCCGACGATGCTCCGTCGAATGCGTTGGCGCCAGGACAGGCACCCTTCCTCCGGTCCGCTCACGCGACGGCCGTGCCCTGGGAGATCCGCCAGCGCGTGTGGCCGACGATCGAGGGCTCCCGGGCGGTCGGGGAGTTGGAGTCCGGGGCGACGGGTGTGCTCGTCGACATGACCGAAGGTGTGGCACTCACCCACGCACTCGACGGTGTCCTGCTCGACCTGGCCCCGGTGTCGCTGTCGGGGGCGACAGTCGACCAGGCTGGTGAGTTGCTCGGCATCTGGGATTCGGCCGGCATCGGCACACAGGAACGTCGAGGCAGTCTCGGCATCGATCCCCTGGGCGATTGGGCGCGCAGCGGTGGTGAATTCGATCTCGATGAGCGCATGGCTGCGCTCGCGGCACTGGTGGTACGCGCGCACGATGCGGCTCCCTCTGCACGTGTGGTCCTCGTCGACGGCACGGTGTGGCATGACGCGGGTGCCACCAATGCGCAGGAGTTAGCGTGGACGATTGCGGCAGGCCTTTGGGTCACCCGAGCGCTCGTCGCCCACGGTGTCGATCTCACCACCGCGGTGCGCGCCATCGAGTTCCGGTTCGCCGCGACCGCCGAACAGTTCCCGACCATCGCGAAACTCCGTGCGGCGCGGTGGCTGTGGGCTCGCGCTCTGGAAGCAGCCGGTGTTGACGAGGCTGATCGGGCGATGCGCATTCACGCCGAATCGTCGCGAGTCATGCTCACCCGTTATGACGTCTGGGTGAACATCCTGCGTTCGACCGTCGCGACCTTCGCAGCCGCGGTGGGTGGTGCCGATGCGATCACAGTGCTGCCCCACGACATCCTCCTCTCCCCAAGCGGTTCACCCCTCGGTCGACGCATCGCACGCAACACCCAGTCGATCCTGCAGTTGGAATCGAACCTGTCCAAGGTCGTTGATCCCGCTGGGGGTGCGTGGTACGTCGAGTCGCTCACCCGCGACCTGGCTCAACTTGCCTGGTCGCTAGTGCAGCAGACCGAACGTGACGGTGGGATCGTCGCGATTCTGGAGTCCGGTGTTCTCTACTCTGCACTGGAGGAATCACTCGAGCGGAGGGCGCGCGCCATCGCGACGCGCAAGCGGCCCATCACCGGTGTGAGCGAATTCCCCAACATCGAGGAGCGGTTGCCGGGGCTGGAATCTCCGGTCGAGCAATTCGGCGGCACCCGATTCGCTCCGGTCACCCTGCATCGCCTTGCCGAAGACTTCGAGGAGCAGCGGGCGCGCGCTGATGCGCTAGGCACCAGACCGTCGATCTATCTTGCGACGCTCGGATCACCGGCGCAGTTCACCGCGCGTGCAACGTATGCGAAGAACTTTTTTGAAACCGTCGGAATCCGCACGAGTGCCGGCGCCGTCGAAGGCTTCGAACACAGCGGAAGCGATGTCGTCTGCCTGTGCTCAGCCGATTCGGTCTATGCCGAACAGGCGGCCACGGCCGTTGAGGCACTGCGGGCCGCCGGTGCCCGCCGGATCTTCCTCGCTGGGCGCGGTGCGCAGGTGCCCGGAGTC
>JAGYOB010000252.1 GCA_018399515.1 Candidatus Nanopelagicales bacterium | reverse complement strand
ATGCCCGGGCAGATCGTCAATCTCGCCCGTCGCTACATGACCCAACCCACGCATATCCGCGCGCAAGACCCCGGTGACGATCGCGCGACGGTCGATGCCATCGAGCAGCACGTGTGGCGTGCTCATCCGATGGACAAGGTCGAGTTGCTCGCCCGTGCGCTGCAGGCCGATGGCCGTGGACTGGCAATGATCTTCACGCGAACCAAGCGCAAAGCACAGAAGATCGCTGACGATCTCACCGAGCGCGGTTTCGCCGTCGCCAGCGTGCATGGCGATCTCGGGCAGGGTGCCCGTGAACAGGCTCTGCGGGCCTTCCGCACCGGCAAGGTCGATGTGCTCGTCGCCACCGATGTGGCCGCGCGCGGAATCGATGTCGACGGCGTCACCCATGTGATCAACTACGAGTGCCCCGATGACGAGAAGACCTACGTGCACCGGATCGGTCGCACCGGTCGTGCCGGAGCATCGGGTGTCGCGGTGACCCTCGTCGATTGGGAGGACGTCGCCCGCTGGCAGATGATCAACAAGGCGCTCGGATTGCCCTTCGCCGAACCGATCGAGACGTACTCGACCTCCGAGCACGTCTATGCCGGACTATCCATCCCCGAAGGCATCTCCGGCACGCTCCCCCGGGCCCGCCGCACCCGCGCCGGCCTCGATGCCGAACAGGTCGAGGATCTCGGCGAGACCGGCAAGCGGTCCACCGGCGGTTCGCGCTCCGATGGTGGAGGTTCGCGCAGCAGTGGATCACGCAGCGGTTCTCGAAGCAGCGGTGGTCGAAGCAGCGGTGGACGATCGGGGGGCGAACGAACTGATCGCGCCGGGGCGAACAGCACTCAAAAAACCAGCACGGGAAAAACCAGCACGGAGAAGACCGATGTGGCTAAGCCCGCGCGGCGTCGACGTCGCACGCGCGGCGGCAAGCCCTC
Organism: Candidatus Nanopelagicales bacterium; assembly: GCA_018399515.1. Classification (GTDB taxonomy): domain Bacteria; phylum Actinomycetota; class Actinomycetes; order S36-B12; family S36-B12; genus M55B157. Next base: position 6,079 of record JAGYOB010000252.1, on the reverse strand, counting down.
GGCTGACTAACTGAGGACGCCCCAGCGGGTCAGCGTCTCGACGAAACCCGGAGGGGTCTGCCTCGCACTGATCTGCGCGGGATCGACCCACGCAGCCTCGGTCGCATCATCGCCAGGACGCAGTTCACCACCGATGACATCAGCGGCATAGTCGCCGATATCGAAGACACCGCCGTCGGGTGCGGGGATCTCGATGCGGCCGATGAGGGGGCCGACGCGGACGATGACCCCGGTCTCCTCTTCGACCTCCCGAGCAACAGCCTGTGCCTCGGTTTCCCCGGGCTCCACTCGCCCGCCGGGCAGCGACCAAGACCCCAGCGCGGGTTCGTGACCCCGCCGGATCATCAGCAACCGCCCGGCGTGATCGCGCACGATCGCACCCACACACGGGATGACGATCCGACCCTGGTCGGAAATCGAGCCCTGAGACATGAGGACTACTGTCCCACCCGGCCGTGAATGCGCGATCGGCATCCTTTCGCAGCGCCCCGGGCGTAGCCTGACCGGTCATGACCACAACCGCACACTCCACGACTCACCGAGGCGTCTCCCCCTGGGCCCGGCCGCTCTATGGCATCAATGCCGCCGTGGCCTGGGCCGGCTGCGGTCTGCAGTTCATCCTCTCGGCGTTCGGTGTCTATCCCTCCACCAACACGGTCGCCTCCCAACTGGGCAATAACGACCAGGGGGCTCTGGGTCGGATCTTCGACTACTTCACCTACTTCACGATCTTGTCCAACATCCTCGTCGCGGTCATCCTCACGATGTTGTTCCTCAACCCATCACGCGACGGCAAGGTGTTTCGCGTGCTGCGGCTGGACACCGTATTGATGATCACCGTCACCGGTGTCGTCTACAACCTGGTGCTCGCCGGCGACGCCACGAACGTCGGTTGGCAGGTGCTCGCGAATTCCCTGGAACACCAGATCACCCCGATCGTCACGGTGGTGGTGTGGTTGCTTGTCGGTCCACGCGGCTGGATCAACCTGCGCACCATCGCCTGGGCGTTCGCCCTACCGATCGGCTGGCTGGTGTACGCCCTGATTCGCGGAGCGATCATCGGCGCCTATCCGTACCCGTTCCTCGATGTGGTGCGCTACGGATACGGCACCGTGCTCATCAACGTGCTCGGCATCGTCGTGTTCGCCCTGGTGATTCTGCTCATCCTGTGGGGCGTGGACAAGGCGATCACGAGACTGACTCGACGCAACTGATCAGCGCCGACCAGCACTCCTACGAGCGGGTCTTGTATTCCTCGAGCAGCCTTCGAGCGATGACCATCTTCTGAATGTCCGCGGTTCCCTCGCCGATCATCAGCATCGGAGCCTCGCGGTACAGCCGCTCGATCTCGTACTCCTTGGAGTAGCCGTAGCCACCGTGGATGCGGAAGGAATCCTCCACGACCTCTTTGCAGTACTCGCTGGCGAGCATCTTGGCCATGCCCGATTCCAGGTCGTTGCGGTCGCCGGAGTCCTTCTTGCGCGCCGACATCACCATCATCTGGTGGGCTGCTTCGACCTTGGTCGCCATCTCGGCGAGACGGAACGCCACAGCCTGATGCTCAGCGATCGGCTTGCCGAAGGTCACGCGCTGCTGGGCGTATTCCACACCGAGCTCGAAGGCACGGGTGGCGAGGCCGCAGGCGCGGGCGGCGACATTGACGCGCCCGACCTCGACCCCATCCATCATCTGATAGAAGCCCTTGCCCGGCTCGCCACCGAGGATCGTGTCTGCCGGAAGCCGCAAACCGTCCATGATCAACTCGGTGGTGTCGACGCCCTTGTAACCCATCTTCTCGATCTTGCCCGGGATCGTCAGGCCGGGTAGCACCTCGCCGAATCCGGCCGGCTTCTCGATGAGGAACGCCGACATCCGCTTGTAAACGCTCGCGCCTTCAGGGGCATCACCATCGGTTCGCACGAGCACCGCGACCAGGGTTGACGAGCCACCGTTGGTCAGCCACATCTTCTGCCCGGTGAGGACGTACTCGTCGCCCTCGCGTACGGCCTTGCTCTGAATGGCCGCCACATCAGATCCGCATCCGGGCTCACTCATCGAGAAGGCACCGCGGATTTCGCCGGTCGCCATCTTGGGCAGGTAGTACGCCTTCTGCTCTTCGGTGCCGTGCTGCATCACCATCCACGCGACGATGAAATGAGTGTTGATCACTCCGGACACGCTCATCCAACCTCGGGCGATCTCCTCGACGACGAGGGCATAGGTCAGCAGGGACTCACCCAGACCGCCGTACTCCTCCGGGATCATCAAACCGAAGACGCCGAGGTCCTTGAGACCCTCGACGATGTCGGCGGGGTATTCGTCCTTGTGCTCGAGGAACGTCGCATTCGGCAGGATCTCGTTATCGACGAAGTCGCGGACTGCGGCGATGATCTCGGTCTGGACGTCGGTGAGACCTTCGGTCTGAGCAAGGCGGGCCATGGTGATCTCCGGCTGGTTCGGGGACGTCGACCCCTCTTCGGTGGCCGCGCGCCCGGGTGGCGTGGTCGCCTCCGATGCTAACGGACGTTCACCGATTCGCACGGCGAAGGGTACGGGCGTGGATTGCCTCGTGCGACGTGGCGCGACATGCTGTCGTGATGCCCACGCGGATCCCGGTCAGTTCCCAGTCCATCGTCGTGATCAGCGGAGCCGGTAGCGGTATCGGATTCGCGACCGCGCGCCATCTCGCTGATATCGGTTACACCGTCATCGCTGGTGTCCGCAGCGACGAGCAGGCCGACCGCCTGCGTAGCGATGCCGGTGCGAATCTCGTACCGTTTCACTTCGACGTCACCAGCGATGCCGACATCGCATCCGTAGTCGCCCATGTCGAGAGCCTGCGCACCGACGGTGGGATCCTGCGGGGAGTGTTCAGCAATGCCGGCATGGAAGGACGCAGCGCCGATAAATCAGCCGAGGGTTGCCCCATGAGCTCCCTGGAAGCCGTGATGGCGGTCAACTACTTCGGCGCGGTTCGCTTCATCAAGGGCTTCTTACCCATGGCTCGCGCTGATCGCAGCACCATCGTCGTCAACTCCGCTCTCATGGCCCGGATCGTGCTGCCCTTCAATGCAGGCTACGCACCGTCGAAAGCAGCACTCGAATCATGGGCGATCACGCTGCGTCGCGAAATCGAGCCACTCGGAGTGAAGGTGACATTGATCGAACTCGGTGGAATCGCCACACCGCTCACCTCATCCGCAGGAGACGACAGTGCGCCTAATCCGCTCTACCCCCAACAGGCTGCCGTGACGGCAGAGTTCGCGGACTTGGCAACGAAGGCAACCGGACATCGACGCATGCAACCCGAATACGTGGCTGAGATCGTCGCCCGTGCGCTGGCGACAGACTCACCGAAACGGCGCTATCTCGGTGGAGGCGGCGCACACATTCTCGCGACAGTGGCGACCTTGCCGCAGCGCGTTCAAGATCGCGTCATCAACCGGCTACTCAGCCGCGGCGATTCGCGCGGGGCGCAAACCCCGCTCCGGGATTGACCGCGGCGACCACCACCACGAACGGCAGCACCAGCACCGGCAGGACCGGAACCAGACTCACACCCAGAATCCCGGCGAGGAGCACCTGCGCCGCCGTGATCGGAACCCACGCCACCGTCAGTGCCGTGATGCGATGGCCGACGTCGGCACCGTGCGTGAGTATTCGCGACACAGCGATGTGCGCCCAACCTGCAGCCGCCACCGCCGCCGGGCTGACTGCCACCGCCAGTGTCAACAGATCGTCGCCTTGTCCCACCACACTGACGATCGCGGCCAGCGCGACCGAGACAACGGCCAGGAGTCCGAGGAACACGAGTTCGGCTGGTCGCGGGCGGCGAAGCACCTGCGACCACGCCGGTCGGGCAGCCGGCGCATCCGGTTCAGGACCTGTACGCACATCCGGTATCACCGACCCACTGTCGACGGTGTCGAGCAAGACATCCCTGGCCAGCCGCAACCGGTCGAAGAACTCCCGATCGCCACCGTGATCAGGATGGGCGAGGCGGGCCCATGCCCGCCATGCCCTTCGGACCTGTTCGGCGTCGGCATCGCCGGGTAGACCCAGCAACGCGGTGGCTTGCGCGCGCGACATCCCCGATCGCAGGTCCCGGTGCGACATTGTGTCGTGACCCTTCGGTGCGGTGTTTCGGCGCCTCGGACAGATCAGGCCTCAGGTGCGGTGAAGGTCTGCGTACGCTGCATCCCCGCAGCCCGACCCTTCGCCGCGATCACCAGCGCCATCTTGCGACTGGCCTCGTCGATCATCTCGTCGCCGAGCATGACCGCACCCTTCGCGCCACCGGCAGCCGATGTGTAGTAATCATAGGCGTCGAGGATCAACTCCGCATGGTCGTAATCCTCTTGCTTCGGACTGTAGACCTCGTTGGCCGCATCCACCTGACCCGGGTGCAGCACCCACTTGCCATCGAACCCCAGCGCCGCGCTGCGACCGGCCACGCGCGTGTAGCCCTCGACGTCCTTGATCTGCAAATAGGGGCCATCAATGGCCTGGAGGTCATGTGCACGCGCTGCCATCAGGATGCGCATCAGGATGTAGTGGTAAGCATCGCCGGTGTCATACCCGGGAGGATTCTCACCGACGATCAGGGACTTCATGTTGATGCTGGCCATGAAATCGGCCGGCCCGAAGATGATCGTCTCCACGCGCGGACTCGCCGTTGCGATCGCATCGACGTTGATCAGGCCGAGAGCGTTCTCGATCTGCGCTTCGATGCCGATGCGACCGACTTCGAAACCATTGGCCTTCTCGATCTGGGTAAGCAGCAGGTCGAGCGCAACGACCTGATCGGCTGTCTGCACCTTCGGCAGCATGATGCAGTCCAGATTCGGGCCGGCGCCTTCGACGACCTCGATAACATCGGCATACGTCCATTCGGTGGTCCAGTCGTTGACCCGCACCGCGCGCACCTTGCCGTCGTATCCGCCCTCATTGAGCGCGGCCACGATGTTCTTGCGTGCCTCAGGCTTGGCAAGCGGGGCGACCGCATCCTCGATGTCCATGAACACCTGGTCGGCGGGCAGGCCACGAGCCTTGTCCAGCATCTTGGGACTGGAGCCGGGAACGGCGAGGTTGGAGCGACGGGAACGATGTCCGCGGGGCACTTCGGGGTGCACTGTTGTGGGGGCCATGACGCAGACGTTACCGAGCCACCCGATCGACCGCGACCGCCGCATCAGCACCGGCCCCCTCCGGCCCCCGGAGTCGGCTAGCCTCATCCGCGTGACGAGCGCAGCGCGGGTCTTCGTGGCACGCCTGGCCGGCGCGGGAGTCTTCGACCCGCAGGCCGACCAGGTGGGCCGACTGCGTGACATCGTCGTCCTCCTGCGCGCCGAGCAGCGTCCACCCCGAGTCCTCGGGCTCGTCGTCGAGGTCGTCGGGCGCCGCAGGATCTTCGTCCCGATGACACGGGTCACCGCGATCGATGCCGGCCAGATCGTCGTTCGTGGCGCGGTGAACCTGCGACGCTTCGAACAGCGAGCCGGCGAGGCCCTGGTGATGGGCGACCTGCTGGACCGACGTGTCGACATCATCGACTCCACCGTGTCGTTGGCAGGAAGCAAGTCCCCCGATGACCAGGTCACCGTGATGGATGTCGCGATCGAACATGAATCGACCGGTGACTGGGTGATCACCCAGGTGGCGGTGCGCCTGCGGGGTGGCCTGCGTCGGCGCAGCCACACCCGCGTTCTCGACTACGACCAGGTGAGTGGGTTGACCCTGCCCACCAGCGAGCAGGGAGCCGAGAACCTGCTCGCCGCGCTCGATGACCTGCGAGCGGCAGACCTGGCCAACGCGCTGCAAGATTTGAGTTCCAAGCGCCGGGTCGAGGTGGCGCGCACCTTGGACGATGAACGTTTGGCCGACGTGCTCGAGGAACTTCCTGAGGATGATCAGATCGAGATCCTGCAAATGCTCGAAGCAGAGCGGGCGGCTGATGTCCTCGAGGAGATGGACCCCGACGATGCCGCCGATCTCATCTCCGAGCTTCCCCCCGAGCAGGCTGCTGATCTGCTCGAGCGCATGGAGCCCGAAGAGGCCGCCGACATCCGCCGGCTGCTGG
>JAGYOB010000251.1 GCA_018399515.1 Candidatus Nanopelagicales bacterium | reverse complement strand
TTATAGGTGGTAATGATATTGAAAAAATAACACGTGAACTGATCACCTCCGCACTCGGCCTCGTCGTGCTCGTCGTGGCGGCGCTGAACATCGTGGCACTGACCGATGCTGACTGGCAGGCCGATGTTGGGTCATCTGCGCCCTTGCTCATCGTGCTGGGGTCGGTCGTCATCGGTGGGGTGATCGGATCCCTGCTGCGCGTGGAGCAGCGGATGGAAAGCATCGGTGGCTGGCTGCAGCGCAGGATGTCGCGCACCTCGGGCAGCGAGGCGCGCCAGCGGTTCATCGAAGGCTTCGTCGACGCATCCCTGCTGTTCGTGATCGGCCCGCTGGCGATTCTGGGTGCGCTCTCCGACGGCTTGGGTCAGGGCATCGACCAACTCGCACTCAAGTCCACACTCGACGGTGTCGCATCGGTGGCCTTCGCCGCCACGCTCGGGTGGGGAGTTGCCGCCTCGGCGATCAGCGTCGGCATCGTGCAAGGCATCTTCACGCTGATCGGCGTGGGCGTCGGCGCCGTCGTGGCCGCATCGGTCATCGCCTCGATCACCGCAACGGGTGGCATCTTGCTGATCGGCGTGGGTTTGCGACTGCTGCGTGTCACCAACCTCGCGGTCGGCGATCTGCTGCCAGCGCTCATCGTCGCACCGATACTGACGTCGATCGTCGCATTCTTCGGGTAAACCGTGCCCGAATCGGGCTTGATCTACCCGAAGAAGGGCTAGCCCTCGACGGTCGAGGTGAAGCCTGCCTTCTTGTGGCTGCCATCGCAGTACGGCTTCTTCGCCGACGCACCGCAGCGGCACAGCCAGGTGCGATCGGTGGTCTCAAGAGTGCTGCCGTCGCTGGCGGTGATCGTCACCGGACCGGTGACTTCGAGGGGGCCGTCGGTCAGGGGCGTGATGGTGACACGGTCTTCGCTCATGGACATCACGGTAGTGCTCCCTGAGCGACGGCGCCCGATGCGGGCTAGCTCAGGGCCTTCGCCTTGAGTCGATCGAACTCCTCCTGGCTGATGGCCCCGCTGGTGAGAAGCTGCTGTGCCTGGGCGATCTGCTCGGTGGCCGAGGTGCCGGCGACGTTGCGGATGTAGGCCTCCTGCGCCTGCTGGGCTTGCGACACAGCTGCCACCTGGCGCTGGCCCATGGAGCGGCCGTAGACGATGACGTAGACCAGCAGGGACACGAACGGAACGAACAGCAGTGCCACGATCCACACGGCCTTGACGAAGCCGTTCATCTCGTGGTTGCGGAACAGGTCGACGACAACGCTGAACAAGACTATGAAGTACATGATCATGAAGAAGATGATGAGCAGACTCCACAGGAACTGTCCGAATTCCACTATGACTCCCAGCCTTGATCGCGGATCCCCCGATAGGGGCTGACTGTAGGGCATCGCCAGGCTCGATCGACCGTTTGCGTCCGGTTGGTCGCCCAGTGTTCCTACAGCGCACCCTTCTTCGTCATCCAGTTGAAGGCCAGATATCCAGGAATCGTGGGAATCCAGAACGTGATGAGCCGGAACAGCAGGACGCTGGAGACCGCGATCCCACCGTCGAGGCCTGCGGCGGTGAGGCCAGCAGCCAAGGCTGCCTCGACGGCACCGAGACCGCCGGGCGTGGGTGCCGCCTGCCCGATAGTCGCGCCGGCAAGGTAGACCACCGCGATCGCCGCGATGTTCAAATCCCCGTCGAAGGCGCGGACACACGCCATGAACGTGATGATGTATGCCAGATTGAGCAGCAGGATGCCGCCGATACCTTCGAGCAGTTTGGTCGGTCGCTGTGCGACGGTGACCAACCGCGGGATCACCTCTCGCAGGAGCGGACGCACCCGACCGAAGACGTATCGCCGAACCACGGGAACGGCGAATGCGGAGATGACGAGCAACGCCACGATCACCGCGGCGATCACCGCCCATGGCGGGGGATCGAAGGTGAAGTCGGCCTGGGTTCCTGCCGCGATGGCGAACCCGGTGAGCAGCACCATGTGCACGGCGAACGCGGCAACCTGGGAGACGCCGACGCTCGCGGTCGCCAGCGCCGGGTGCAGCCCGGACTTGGTGAGGTAGCGGAGGTTGATGGCGACGGCACCCAGTGTCGGCGGCGACACGAGGGTTGCGAAATCACCGGCTACCTGGGCCAGGATGGTGCGATTGAGTTTGAGTCGCTCGGGGACGAAACCGCTGAGGGACCACGCTGCAGCCGGGTAGGTGATGATCGCGGCGATCACGCCCACGGCGAGCCACTCCAGCGATGCGGTGGACACCAGGGTGACGAGGTCGACCTGAGCAAGTTGGGACAGCAGGACGTAGGCGGCGATGCCACCGACCACGATCATGATCAGCGTGCGCGGCTTGATGCGCTCGAGTTTGATCTGCTCGGTATCGGCGTCGGGGCGAATCTCGACGAGGGCATCGCGCAGGTGCACCATGAGGTCACGGCGCTTGCGCATCGCTCGACGCGTCGGGGTCGACAGCGCCACCGGTTGCAAGACCGGCAGGGCACGGCTCATCGTGCTGACACCGAGCACGCGGCGGCCGGTGCGGACGGCACGATCAGCTCCGACGATCATCGCCAGGGTGCACAGCAGTTCGGCGACATCGATGCGCATCGCAAGATCGCTGGCGGCGACCGTGCCGCGCGATTCACCCAGCGCCCAGACATTCCGGCTGGGATCGATCATGAGGTTGTCTGCGGTGAGCGCGCGATGGGCCATCTGGTGGGCGTGCATGTCGCGCAGGATCCGCCAGGCGCCGACGAGATCGTCATCGGTCAGGTCGTCACCGGAGAGTTCGCTGAAGCGGCGCCCGACGACGTAGCGATAAGCCAGCAGGGTCGAATCAGCGCCTACTTCGCTGGCCAGCACGAGTCGAGGCACCGCGACGTCAGCCGATTCGCAGGCGTAGGCCATCAAAGCGGCGTGGTCGAGGGCGCGGCGCATATTGAACGCAGAGTCGGCTGATTCCTCGCGCAGGCGCAGAGCCCGCCAGGCCGAGCGAGCCAGTCCCGCACCCTCGAGATCGCGGTCGAGGACCACGACTTCCAGATCCTCGCCATCGCGGGTGGTGGCCTGGTAGCGGCGGCCCACCGACGTGCTGCGTGATGCACGCAGGACGCTCAACGGAAGTCCGGCGCGCGCCAGTGTTTCGGCGACCTGCACCCCTGAGGGTCGCGTCGTCGGGGTACCGAGGACGTAGCGCGCGAGCAAACCCAGTGCCCATCCGGCGAAGACTGTGATCAGCAGCCCCGGGAGGGCCACCCCACCTCCGACGAGCACGACGGTGACCTGGGCGGCGACCACCAGCACGCTCAGCACGTTCCAGGGCCGCCGACCCATCAGGCGTGTGACGGTGATGAACGCCACGAGCCCACCCAGCAGGGGAGCCGTCGCCGGGATCTCCCCGCTCGTGGTCGCGGTCAGTGCCGACAGGAAACGTTCGGTCGCAAACTCACCAACAGCCCAGTTGGCTGCCGTCAGCACGATCACGGTGAGGAGCAGGCCGAGCAGCGCATCGAAGAGTTGGCGAACTCGTCGGCGCGCGACCAACGAGATGGCAGCAGCAACGGGCAACCCGACGAGTCCGAGACCGGCGATGACGCTCGCGCTGAGCACGATGATCGCCGGCAGCCGATCGGCGCCGGAGATGATGTCGTCCTCCAGGCCTTCGGTCGTGCCGGTTGCGAAATAGGCGATGGCCACGGTTGCGGCGGTCAGCACGACCGCGAGCAGGAACCGGGCGAGGTCGAGGGGGCGGCGCAGTCTGCGGGGGATGACACCGTCCTCGATCACCACGGTGGGATGGGACTGGTCGGATCCCGGCGAGAGCGGAATATCGCCGCTGGGTCGGCTCAGAGCAAGGGTCTCCTGCTCACCGTGAGGGTCCACCTGTGGCGCAGGGATCTGCGCCATCAGGTCATCACCTGGCTTGCCGACCATCCCCTGATGGTCGCAGATTGCGATACGTTGGCGGTGACGTGTCGGACCGGCGTGCTGGAATGGCGGGCATGATCACCGAGGGGGATCCGATCCGACTCGACGAAGCCCAGCGCCGCGTCGTGGACCACTCAGGCGGCACCCTGGTCTACCTCGGTGCCCCCGGCACCGGCACGACGACCGCCCTGGCGCACGCCATCGCTGAGCGCACCCGGATCGAAGGGGCCAAGGCGGTGTGGGCGGTGACGGTCGGGCGGCGAGCCGCAGCCGACCTGCGGGCCCAGGTCGCCGGTCTCCTTGGGTCAGGTGCACTGCCCACGATCACCACGATCCACGCCCTGGCGTTCTCCCTCGTCGCCACGTACGGCCCGGGCGTCGATGACGAACTGTCACAGGTGCGGGTGCTGTCGGGTGCCGAGGAGGATCTGCGGGTCCGGGAACTCATCGCCGGCAGCCTCGCCGAAGCCACCATCACCTGGCCGGACACGCTGCATCAAGCTCTGTCGACCCTTGGATTGGCCAACGAGGTGCGAGCGTTCAACGCTCGGTTACGTGAGCAGGGCATCGATCCCGACGTGGTCGCGCGTCACGCTCGCTCCACGAACGACCCACTACTCGCGGCTCTCGCGCAGTTCGCCGCGATGGAAATGCAGACGGCGACCTTGGAAAACGTCGTCGACTACCCCGGGCTGCTCAGTCTCGCCCTCGCCGTGGCCGCCAACCCGGAGGTGAGTCGACCGTTGCAGGCATCGGTGCGCGCGCTCTATGTCGATGAGTTCCACGATTTCGATGCGCTGCAGTCCGCGCTGGTCGACCGGATCGCGGGGCCGGAATCCACCTTCGTGATCGCCGGTGATCCCGCTCGGAGCATTTTTCGATTCCGAGGGGCGAATCCGCGCGTACTGGCAGACCTCATCGAATCCCGTCGTCATCCCATCACCGGTGAGCGGCCCGAGGTGCTCATCGCGGATCGGGTGCATCGTGCGAATGCCCGAAGCCTGTCCATCGCCGCCCGTGTCCTGCGTCACGAGGTGACCGAAGGTCTGCCCGCGGAACTCACCACCGCCCTTCGTCGCCCCACTGATGCCGCTGATGCTGATCCGGATGCGCACATCGACATCGTCACCGCCGATTCGGCCGCCGACCTGCAGGCCCATGTCGGGCGCATCCTGCGTCAGGCGCACCTGCGCGACGCGGTGCCATGGTCGGACATGGCGGTGATAGCCCGGACCACGGCGACGGTGTCCGCGGTCCGCCGGAGCCTGGAATCCGCCGGGGTTCCCGTCCACATCGCGGCGGTCGACATCGCACTGCCCGATGAGCCCGCCGTCTCGGCACTTCTGTCTTTCGTCGATGCGGCGGTTCATCCCGATCACCTCACCGATGCCCTGATCGAGGAGGTGATGACCGGGCCCATCGCGGCGGCGGATCCAGATCAATCGCGCGTCCTCGCACGCCGATGGCGCTCCATACTGCGCGCAGCGCACCCCGATCGGGTACCGACGCGCTTTTCAGCCCTGCAACGCGAAACCCTGATCGCGATCATCCGCGGCGAGCGGCCGTCGATCCCTGACGAACTGCGTGACCTGCCTGCCGCACAGCACCTGCTCGAGGTCGGCGGGCTGCTCAGGGATGTCGCCCGGTCCGCAGCCGATGGCGCGCCACCCGCGCAGGTGTTGTGGCAGGTCTGGTCCTCCTCACTCGCCGATGCACGAGGATCGACCTGGCCGCAACGATTGCGCCGAGCCGCGCTCGCTGGGCACCGAGCCAGCGGACATGACATCGATGCGGTTCTTGCCCTCTTCGCTACCGCGGAGCGGCTCACAGAACGTTTCCACGGAATCCTCGGGGTGGGTGCGTTCGTTGCGGCTATTCGCGACCAGCGCGTTCCCGCAGAAGCGATTTCCGAACGCGGCGCACTCGAGCCCGACGCCGTCACCGTGTTGACCGCCCACCACGCCAAAGGACGGTCCTGGCACACGGTGGTCGTCCTCGACCTCCAGGAAGGCACGTGGCCGACCTCGTCGCCGCGGCGCGGCCTGCTGGATGTCGATGCGCTCCTCGACTCGGTCACCGGTGCCCACCAGGCACGGACACGTGACCCTGTCGGCGAAACCACACGTGCCCTCGATGCGGATCGGCGGCTGCTCTACACCGCCTTGACGCGCGCACACCACCGCACGCTCGTCGCAGTCGTAACCTCGCCCACCGAATCGGGCAGCCAACCCAGCCGGTTCCTCGCTGATCTGCGCCATGGGGAGCCCGAGGTCGACCAGGAGCATCTGCCCGGTCGCCCCACAAGGCCTCTCACGCTCACCGGACATGTGGCCGCGTTGCGGACCCAACTGCTGCACGCCATCGGTGACGAACGTCAGCGCATCGTCAACGAACTTGCGATCCTTGCTCGCCTGACCGACGACGACGGGCATCCGCTCGTGCCAGCCGCTGACCCGAACACGTGGTGGCACGTCTGGGAACCCACCTCGAATGATGAACCGCTGCGCTCACCGCAGGAGCCGATCCGGTTGAGTGCCTCGGCACTGCGGTCGATCACCACCTGTCCGCTGAACTGGTTCCTCGATCGACAGGTACACGCCGGTTCGTTGAGCGGATCCGCGATGGCGCTGGGAATCGCTGTGCATGCGCTGGCCGAGGCACTTGTCTCAGGTGAGCTTCCCCCGGATCCCGACGTCCTCGACGCCGAATTGCAGAGGATCTGGCCGTATCTGGGCTTCGATATCGCGTGGTTCGAGGTTGCCGAACGCACCCGAGTTCACCAGATACTCAGTCGTCTGTGTGCCTTCCACCGCCAGCGGGAAACAACACACTCCGTGGTCGGAGCCGAAATCAAGCTCAGCGGAATCATCGATCTGCAGGAACTGGCTGAGATCATCATCGCGAGCCGGGGTCGCAAACGCGCTGATGGCGCAGATGACAGTGACGACGGTGAGAACGCTGATGGCTTTGCCAACGACGTCCGTGATGTGCTCGCGAGGTTGACTGAACTCGATCGTGTCATCGGCATCTCCGGTCGCATCGACCGCATCGAGGTGGACGGCGAGGGGCAGTTGAGCCTGCTGGATGTGAAGACGACCGCTCAGGCGCCGACTCGCGCCGACGTCACCGCGGATCTGCAACTCGCGCTGTACCAGGCCGCTGTGCTCACCGGTGCACTCGCCGAGCCGCTGGACTACCCCGACGGCGTCACACCGGCGAGCCCGCCCCGCATCGACCAATCATCCCTGCTCATCGTGGGGGTCGAAGGCAAGAAGGGCTCGGGTGATCCGAAGGTGATGAGTCAGCCTGCGCTGATCGATCACGGTGAACCAGCGTGGTTGTTCTCCGCGATCGTCGATGCCATCACCACGATCCGGCGAGCTGAGTTCTCACCACGACCGGGGGGACACTGCCGCAATTGTGCGTTCACCGCGATCTGCCCGGCGAAGGATCCAGCCAGGGAGGTGTCGTGATGCCCGACCGATCAGGCACTGTCGAAGGTGGTGCCGAAGCCAGAAAGGCCCTGCGCGATGTTCTCGGCTTCGATCCCAGCGGGCCGCAGTTCGATGCGCTTTCTGCCGAACTCGTTCCCGGTGTCGTCGTCGCGGGGGCAGGCTCGGGTAAGACCGCGGTGATGAGCGCCCGCATGGTGTGGCTTGTCCTCACCGGGCAGGTCTGGCCCGGACACCTGCTCGGATTGACATTCACGAATAAGGCGGCCCACGAGTTGCTGGGTCGAACCCGGGAATACCTGGGGCAGGCGAGGGAACTCGGTGTGTTGCCGGAGCTGGCGGATGGCGAGGACGACGAGGCGCTCGACGCCGACCCGAAGATCGCCACCTACCACTCCTTCGCCTCGGGAATCATCACCGAGCACGGGTTGAGAATCGGTGTCGAGCCACATGTGCGTCTGCTCTCCGATGGTGCCCGCGAGCAGTTAGCCGCACGCATCATCGCGACGACTGATCGCGATATGAGCGCAGTGACCGACGCGCCGCACCAGCTGGTGAAGAAACTGCTCGGCCTCGACGACGCGATGAGCGAACTCGGACTCACCCCCGACCAGGTGCGCGATGATGCAACACGACTCATTGATTCACTCACCGCGATCGAGAACAGTTCGAAACTCATCGAGGTCGGGCGCGAGATGCGCGCCACCGCACGGTTCCGCTTCACCCTGACCGGCCTGGTCGAGGATTTTCGAGCGGCCAAGCATGCACGCACCATGATCGACTTCGCCGATCAGGTTCGCCTCGCCCGCCAACTCGTTCACGAATTCCCCGAGGTGCGCACGCAGTTGCGCGCGACCTATCAGGCTGTGCTGCTCGACGAATACCAGGACACCTCGATCGCACAGCGACTGCTGCTCCAAGAGATTTTCGGCGAGGGGCATCCGGTTACCGCGGTCGGTGACCCGTGTCAGGCGATCTACGAGTGGCGTGGCGCATCCGTGGTGAACATCGAGCGTTTCACCGAACACTTCCCCGTGGTCGAAGGAGATCACGTGCGTTCGGCGCACACATTCCCGTTACTGGACAATCGACGTTCAGGCCCGGCGATCCTTGAGTTGGCCAATGAGATCTCGGTGTCACTGCGCGCCGATCGGCCCGGTCTCGACCCGCTCGTTCCCACTCCCCGTGATGACCTGCACCCCGGCCATGTGCGCGTTGCGCTGCTGAACACCGTGGCCGATGAACTCGATTTCGTCGCCGACGAGATCTCGCGCGTACACAGCCATCATGAGTCGCCAGCGTGGGGTGATGTGCTGGTCCTGGCGCGTAACGCCGAACATCTGCGTGATCTTGACAGGGCTCTGCGAGCCCGCGACATCCCGACCCAGCTCATCGGGACCGCATCGCTGCTCGATCAACCGGTTGTCGCCGAAGTGCGCGCCTACCTCGAGGTGATCGCCGCGCCGACGGCCAATGCCGCGCTGGTGCGGATCCTGACCGGACCGCGCTGGCGCATCGGTGCTCGCGATCTGGCATTTCTGGGATCCGCCGCCGATGAGTTCGTGCGAGAGCCACGCCACGAAGGCAAGCGGTCGGTTGCAGACGCGCTCATCGCCACAGTGAGCGAGTCCGATATCGACGATCAACCGAGCCTGCTCGAGATCGTGCTCGCCCTGACCGAGGCAACGATAGAGATCGAAGGCCTGTCTGCTCAGGCACGATCGAGGATCATCGCGTGCGGTCGCATGCTGCGCGATCTGCGCATGCACGCCAAGGAACCCCCGGTCGACCTCATCGGCCGAGTCCTTCAGATCACCGGTCTGGCTGCGCAAGCGATGGTCGGCGATGCCGATCACGTCGCCGAACGAGATCGAGCACTGCAGGAGTTCTCCGATCTTGCCGCGCGGTTCGATGACATCGACGGTGTAGTGAGTCTGACCGCGTTCCTCGCACGCTTGGCGGATGCGCAGGCTTACGATGCAAGCCCCACGTTCGAGCCGGTCACCGACTCCGGTGCGGTGCGACTGATGACGGTGCACAAGGCGAAAGGCCTGGAAGCCCCGCACGTATTCGTAGCGGGTCTGGCGAAGGGGAAATTTCCGAGTTCGAAGTCTCGAGACCGATGGAACAACCATGCCCAGGTCGTGCCCTGGCGCTTACGTGATGACGCTCCCACCCACCTGGCGGCCTGGCCCGACCTCGGTGTGGGCCCGCGAACGAAGGATCATGAACAATTCCGCGATGACTCCCATGCGCTCGAAGCCGAGGAGGAGCGTCGACTGATCTACGTCGCGATCACCCGCGCTCAATACTCGATCACCCTCACCGGTTATGGATGGTCAGCCACTGCCAAGGAATACCGAGGGCCTGGTGAGTTTCTACTGGAGGCCCGAGAGTTCTGCCTTGCCCAGGGTGGGCAGATCCTGGCCTGGGCGGATCCGCCGGCGGATGATCAGACCAATCCGATGTTGGAGCAGTCCCGGTGGGGATGGGTGTGGCCACCGGAATCTGCAGATGCCCACCGCAAGGCCGCTGAATGGGTGCGCACCGCGATGAGGACTCGCGACGAGCCCGAGATATCGACGCTGCCGGCGGATGTCGTCGATCTCGTCGCTGAGGAGCGGTTGCGCCGCCAGCAGCACCTGCCCGCCCTGCCTGATCGAGTGTCGGTGAGCGACCTGGTGCGCTGGCAGGCCGACCCCGATGGGATGGCACAGCGGATGGCCCGACCGATGCCTGATCCGCCGTCGGCCGCGGCCTATCGCGGAGCGTTGCTGCATGCATGGATCGAGCAGCACTATCGATCCCGTCGCCTGCTGTCGATCGACGACATTCCCGGGGCGGTTGATGACGGCATGGATACCCAAGGCTGGCTGGCTCCGCTGAAGGCATCCTTCCTCGCCACCGAGTGGGCCCCACGGACTCCGATCGCCATCGAGGAGTCCTTCGTGGTCATGCACGACGGGCGCCAGGTGCGCGGGCGTATCGATGCGGTGTTTCGCGTGGACGGTCGCGATGTCGTGGTGGACTGGAAGACCGGCACCCCGGGATCAGCCGATCCCGCACAATTGGACCTGTACCGCAGCGCGTGGGCGGCGATCACCGGGCAACCCGTCGATGCCATCGACGCCCAGTTCGTCTACCTCTAGCCCTTCTTCGGGCGATTCAGGCCCTATTCGGGCCCCTTTCGCCCGAAGAACTACCCGGAGTTTTATCCGCGGCCGTTTCCTCCGGTGCCACGGGCTTCACCCCGACCATGCCCCGCATCCAGCGCCGCGCCGGTTCCTCGACGATCCGCCACATCAGCCACGCGATGACGAACGAACCGACGATCGCGAAGACCACGCCGACCGCATACAGCACCCCTGATTCGAGGCCGAGAGCGTTCATCGCCGCGCGCCAGGTACCGAACCACACCAGGTGCGTCATATACAGCGAATAGGAGATCAAGCCGCCCAGCACCATCGTCTCGGTGGACAGCCACTTCACCTGGCCGCGCTTGGACAGCGCGAGCGCACCGATCCACACGATGAGTGGTGGCACCAGCCACAGGTGGAAGAACGGGGGGAGTGGTTCGGCATCGGGATCGGTGATGAGGATCTCCGGCTGCGCGACGACCCAGCGGCCCAGGAATACCGCGCCGGCGATGACGATGATCGGCATCAGCACCGACACGGTGGTCGCCAGCCGCTCCACGCGCGGGCGGATCGATCCGTCGTCACCGATGAGGCGCACCACGATCAGATACGTGATCGCGCCGGCGGTGAACTCGGTGAGCACACGGATGATCGATCCCCACATGCTGCCGTAATACGGATCATCGCCGATCGATCCGCGCAGAACGAGGGGTGCGATAGCGACGAACCAGGCCAGCACGAGCACCGGCGTGGACATGCGGCGATGGAGGAAGAACAACGCCAGCACCAGCACCGGGAACAGCAGATAGGCCAGCCATTCCATCGATAGTGACCACGCCACGACGTTCCAGCCGCGATCGGGATGCGGGCCCCATTCTTGGATCAGCAGCAGGTTGCGGATGTAGTCCCAGACGTTCAGCCAGGGCCGTTCGCGTTCATCGCCGGTGATGAGTGTCTGCGCGACGATGGCCAGCCCGGCGATGTTGAGCATCACGAAGTGAACCGGATAGATGCGGGCCAGGCGCAGCCACCAGAAGTGCAAGGACGCCCGCGCATTCAAACCCGGACCCAGTCGGGTCAGATAGGTGTGGGTGAGAATGAAGCCGGACAGCGCGAAGAACAGGTCGACGCCGAGTCGGCCAACGCGGATGACATCGGACACCACCGGGATGCTCATCACGCCGAGGGTGTCCAGGGGACCTTGCAGGTGATAGAAGAGCACCCAGATCGCAGCGACGGCACGGATGCCGGTCAACTGGCGAATGAACACACCCACGGGCGTCATCGTGTCATGGACGCCGCGGAGAGCCCGGATGACGCGCACTAGGGTG
>JAGYOB010000250.1 GCA_018399515.1 Candidatus Nanopelagicales bacterium | reverse complement strand
CCTGCGACCAGCACGGCATCGAGTCCGGAGATGTCAATGCCCAACTCCAGGGCATTGGTCGTCGCCACCGCGCGTAACTCGCCGCTACGCAGGGACCGCTCGAGTGCGCGTCGCTCCTCGGGTAGGTAGCCACCGCGGTAGGCGGCGACCTGATCGGGCAGCGATGGATCGACCTCGGCGAGATCATCCTTGGCCAGCATCGCCACGGTCTCGGCCCCACGCCGGGATCGCACGAAGGCCAGGCTGCGAACCCCGGCGACAGTGAGATCGGCCAGCAGGTCGGCGGTCTCAGCGATCGCCGATCGTGGCGCGTTGGCGATCACCGGGGGTTCCCACAGCACGGCGGTCAGTTGGGCTCGCGGGCCGGTATCGACATCGACCACGGATACGTCCGCGCCGATCAAGCGTGAGCCTGTCGCCTGGGCATCGGCCATCGTCGCCGATGCGGCGAGCACGACAGGATCGGCTCCGTAGCGGGCGGCCATCCGGCGCAGACGACGAAGCACGAGGGCGACATGGGAACCGAACACTCCCCGGTACAGGTGCGCCTCGTCGATGATGATCACCCGCAGGCCCTTGAGGACTCGAGACCACGAGCGGTGTGCGGGCAGCATCGAATGATGCACGAGGTCGGGATTGGTGAGGATGTAGTTGGCGTGTGCGCGGACCCACCGTCGTTCGTCGGCGGGAGTGTCGCCGTCGTATGTGGCTGCCCGGATACCGGGGATGCCGAGCGCGGTCAAGGCACGCAATTGGTCATGGGCGAGGGCCTTGGTCGGTGCCAGATACAGCGCCGTGGCACGGTCGTCCTCGATGAGGGCCGACAGCGCCGGCAGCCATAGGGCGAGTGTCTTGCCCGAAGCCGTCCCGGTGGCGACCAGCGTGTGGTGTCCGGTGCGAGCCGACTCCGCAGCGGCGACCTGATGAGCCCAGGGAGCCACGATCCCACCGGCCTCGATGGCTGACCGCACCTCGGGGGCGACCCAGTCAGGCCACGCGGCCGGGGTGCCCAGACGGGCGGGGCGGTGTTCGACATGGCGTGCGGTGCCGGGACCGGCGAGTAACGATGCATGCACCGCCGGCCTCTCGCCTGTCGCGTCGCTGGCCATGTGGGGGAGTATGCATGCTGGCTGCGACAGGGGCCGAGGTGCGGAACGGAAACGACCCCACGGCTGACGCGGGCGTTAACGTGCGTAAACTGCGCCGAAGTTTCGGCCCGGTTACATCCCGGCCGTCCGCCCGGCAAGGAGACTCATGGACATCGAACTCTCGGGAATGAATTTCACGACCGTCGTGGTCGTGGCCGTCATTTCGATCCTCGCCCTGCTCGTGGGCTTCATCCTCGTGCGCGAGGTGCTGAGCAATGACGAGGGCACCCCGAAGATGAAAGAGATCGCCGCCGCGGTCCAGGAGGGCGCCTCGGCGTACCTGAACCGGCAGTTCAAGACCCTGGCGATCTTCTCGGTCATCGTCTTCTTCGTCCTATTCCTGCTGCCGGCCGAGACCACCAATGAGCGGATCGGCCGCTCCATTTTCTTCATCGTCGGGGCCGTGTTCTCCGGGACCACCGGATACATGGGCATGTGGCTGGCCGTGCGCGGCAATGTCCGCGTGGCCGCAGCCGCCAAGGACAGTGGTGAGCAGAAGGCGATGAAGATCGCGTTCCGCACCGGTGGGGTCGCCGGGATGTTCACCGTGGGCCTCGGCCTGTTCGGTGCGGCGCTCGTTGTCCTGGTCTACGCCGGTGAGGCACCGAAGGTGCTCGAGGGCTTCGGTTTCGGTGCGGCTCTGCTCGCCATGTTCATGCGTGTCGGTGGCGGCATCTTCACCAAGGCGGCCGACGTCGGCGCCGACCTGGTCGGCAAGGTCGAGCAGAACATCCCCGAGGATGATCCCCGCAACGCGGCGACGATCGCCGACAACGTGGGCGACAACGTGGGTGACTGCGCCGGCATGGCGGCCGACCTGTTCGAGTCCTACGCCGTGGTCCTGGTCGCCGCCCTCATCCTGGGCAGTGCAGCGTTCGGTGAACTCGGCCTCGTTCTTCCGCTGATTATCCCGGCCATCGGCGTCATCACCGCCGTCATCGGCATCTTCGTGGTCTCGCCGCGACCGAGTGACCGGTCGGGAATGTCTGCCATCAACCGGGGATTCTTCGTCTCGGCTGTGATCTCGGCGATCCTGGTGGTGGTCGCGACCTTCGTGTGGGTGCCCGCCTCGTGGAGCGATATCGAAGGACTGGGTGGCATCGCTGCCTCCGAGGTTGGCGACGGCTTGAGCCCGCGCGTGTTCGTGATTGGTGCGGTCTTCATCGGAATCGTGCTGGCAGCTGTGATCCAGCAGCTCACCGCTTATTTCACGGAAACGAATCGCCGCCCCGTCGACGACGTCGCCAAGACCTCGCTTACCGGGCCGGCCACGGTCATCCTGTCGGGCATCTCCTTGGGTTTGGAGTCGGCTGTCTACACCGCACTCATCATCGGCGCAGCGGTCTACGGGGCCTACCTCCTCGGTGGCGGTGTCGTGCTGCTCGGACTGTTCGCGATCGCCCTGGCCGGAACCGGTCTGCTCACCACCGTCGGGGTCATCGTGTCGATGGACACCTTCGGCCCGGTCAGCGATAACGCACAGGGCATCGCGGAGATGTCGGGCGATGTGCACGGTGAAGGTGCGGAGGTGCTGACCCGCC
>JAGYOB010000249.1 GCA_018399515.1 Candidatus Nanopelagicales bacterium | reverse complement strand
GGATCTTCGACCAGGGCAGTCGGTCACCGGCGCCGTCGAGCACCCCACCACCGGGATCGTCGCGATCGGCGGGGATGCCGTCGGTGCGGATGATGTCGAATTCCGGATACAGCGCATCACGCACGATGAGCGCGCTGAACCACACCGTGGCGCCTATGTGCACGAAGATGAAGAACGCGTACCACTCCGGTGTCATACCTTTGGCGTCCTCGACACCGAAGCCGGCGAGGTACCACCACACGGCGACGAAATAGGCGACCTCGGCGAACTGCCAGATGATGAAGTCACGCCACTTCGGTCGGGCAAGTGCGGCGAGTGGAATGAGCCAGAGCACGAACTGCGGCGAATACACCTTGTTGGTGATGAGGAACGCCGCGACGACGAGGAACAGCATCGGTGCCAGGCGCGGGCGCTGCGGTGCGAACAGGATGAGCGCACCGATCCCCGCGCACAGCACCAGCAGGGTGCCCAACGCGATGACGTTGAGTGTCTCGGTGGGGATGCTCGGGCCGCCCCACAGATCGACGGCGTACCACAGTGATCCGAAGTCGGCGCCGCGGTCGGAGGAGAAGGTGTAGAAGTACGACCAGCCTTCGGTGTTGCCGATCGCGAACGGCAGGTTGAGCACCAGCCACGTGATGATCGTCGCTACCAGCAGTCGAGCGAACGCCCGCATCTGCCCCGAACGCAGGCACAGCAGCAGCAGTGGTCCGAGGAACAGCAGCGGATAGAACTTCGCCGCGATCGCCAGGCCGAGGAAAACACCCGCCCAACCGGGTTTCTCGCGCGCCCACAGCGCGATCGCGACCGCTGCCAAACCGATGGCGAGCAGATCCCAGTTGATCGTCGCAGCCAGGATCACCGACGGGGCGAGCGCGAGGATCGCCGCATCCCAGGGTCGTGCGCGCACCGTACGCGCGGTGGCGATGACCGCCATCAGCAGGAACGGCAGCATCGCCACGACGGTGATGGCGAAGAACGCCAGCGGTGCGTTGAGATCAGGGACGATCGCGTTCATCCCGCGGGTGAGCCACGCGACGATCTGCATGAACACCCCGATCAGAACGGGGTACTCCAAGGGCTGCCCATCCGGTGGCGTCTGCAGATACGGCAGGTAACCGTCGGCGAATCCGCGCAGCGAATACAGCGGGGGAATGTCGGAGTAACACAGGTGCTCATAACGATCCGGCGATGCCCAACCATTGGACATGCACGGGTAATCGAGCAGGAAACCCAGCGCATAGGCCGCCGATGCCATCACGATCAGGACGCGGATCGGCGTCCACCAACTGCTGCCCAGTCGAGCGAAACGGCCGAACGGACCGCCGATGATCATCGAACCGCTGGCAGCCACCGAGTCGCTGCGGCTGGGCACCACGCGGCTCGACACGGCCGACACGCTACTGGGGATCGCCGATGATGCCGTCGTCCGGTGGCACCGGATTGACCGGTCCGGGTTCCATCGTCGCCGGCGGTGTCGGGCTCGGGGTGGGTGCCGGCGTGGGCGTGGGTGCGGGATCCGTGACCGACGGCGGCTCGATCGGGCTCTGGTCCGTTGGCGTCGGGTCGCTGGAACCGGCATCCGTGGGGCTCGGTGACACCTCGGTCGGGCTGGGGCTGTCCGAGGGTGTCTCGGTGGGGCTGGGTGCCGGAGCGGGAGCGGGAGCGACGAATCCCTCGACCGGTGCGGCGGCGAGCGCTGCATCCATGAACGCGGTGAAGATCGCCACCGGATACGAACCACCGCCCCACGCCGGAGCTCCTCCGGAGATGCCATCGAGGGGGATCGGGTTGCCGTCGGCATCCTCGCGGGCCATCAGCACGGCGGTCGACAACTGCGGGGTGTAGCCGACGAACCACATCGACCGATTCGAGTTCGATGTGCCGGTCTTACCGGCGACCGGGCGACCCAGGCTCTGCGCACCTGTTGCGGTGCCCGACAGCACCACCTGCTGCAGCATCGAGGTCACCTGATCGGCGATCGCCGAGGCGACCACCTGCTCCGGCTGCG
>JAGYOB010000248.1 GCA_018399515.1 Candidatus Nanopelagicales bacterium | reverse complement strand
CCCCGCCACGAGATCGCCGTACACCTCACCCTCCTCCGACCCCGGCCGGATGAGTTCGAGTTGCTCGCGGGCCGCATCGGCGAATCCCTCAGGTTCGGCGGAGCCATAGAGCAGCAGCAGGTCGCGCGGAGTGTTCACCGGCTCGATTGCTGATGGCAGGCTGATCGCGACGGTTGCACGGACCGCGTCGGGATTGTCGATTGCGAATCGCGTCACGGCCCCGGCACCCATCGAGTGCCCTACGAGCGCGAGCCGGTCCGGGTCGACATTCGGCTGCTCGGCCAGCCACCCCAGCACCGCTGCGACATCGCCTTGCAACTCATCGCGCGACGTGTCATCGACCGATTGGGATGCTGCGTTCGCGCCGTGGCCGGAGACGTCGGGCAGTGCGACGACGTATCCCACTCGGGCCAGGGCTCGACCTAGGGGCTCCATGATGACGCTCGAGGCGGCGAATCCGTGGACGACGACCACCCCGGGGGCATCGCCGGGATCGGGGTCGGGACTGATCACGGTCACCGGGACGCCATTCACATCGATGCGGTCGACGGCCAGCCCATCCGTGGAGCCCATGATGCCCAGCGCAGCGGGCAGCGCAATCCCGATGGCGAGCAGCAGCAGCACGATGGTGACCACCCTGCTTCGCCGCACCCCGGGACGGTACCGCCGTCGGCGAGTGGCTCGCTAGGACTCGGGGCAGTTAGGGTCAGGGGACATGACCGGTCGCCTCAACGGCATCTTGTTCGATAATGGCGCGAAGCGGACCCCGCTCGACGGCGTCGAAGAGCAACTGTTCCTGCTGACCCGCGATAGCGGTATCGACCGCCTCGTCCGGTACGGCGTCCTGTTGGCCCTCTCCGCGGTGATCGCGACCGGTGGCGTGCTGGTGGATTCCACCGCCACCGTCATCGGGGCGATGATCGTCGCACCGCTGGCGACTCCGATCCTGGCCGTGGGCCTGGCGATCACGATCGTCCATCCCCGCCAGGTCGCTCGATCGGCGGCCATTCTGATGATGTCCATCGGCTTCGTCGTCATCATCGGCTTCGTCTTGGCCCTGGTCTTGCCCGTAGCGGTGAATCCAGATACCAATTCCCAGGTCAGTGGTCGGATATCACCGAATCTCATCGACTTGCTCATCGCCATCGCGACCGGTTTGGTCGGTGGTTTCGCCATCACCCGCAGCGATCTGGCCGGCGTGCTGCCGGGTGTCGCCATCGCCATCAGCCTGGTGCCGCCACTCGCCGTCGTCGGAGTCGTCCTCGCCGGCGCTGATTATCGGCAGGCATTCGGCGCGTTCCTGCTGTTCTTGAGCAACGCGATAGCGATGATCGGCGCAGGGTCGCTCATCTTCGCCATCGCCGGTTACAACAGGGCTGCTCGCAGATCACGCAGCGAGGTCAAACGCCCCATCATGATCATCTCCTTCATCGGTGGCGCCCTGGTCGTTCTGCTGGCCCTGGCTAGTGCGCAGTCAGTGGCTCAGGCCATTGAAATCGGCCGGATCAACACCGCAGCGACGACGTGGCTGCAGGACACTCCCTATGAACTGGTCAGCGTCCGGCCGGCACCGAACGGCTTCGTCCTCGAAGTCATCGGCAAGGGAAACCTCCCGGATACCAAGGAATTCTATGATTCCTTCCAGCCGGTTCTGTGGTTCGACCCGGTCTTGGAGATCCGCCAACTCACCGGTGTTCAAGAGCCCTTACCCAAGCCCAGCAACTGACGACTGATTCCTCGTCTGTTTACCTCGACATGCATGCGATTCATCCTTCGCCGACGATGCGAGGCCGATCGGGTGTGGGCGGCGAAGTTGGGAATCGAGATCGACACGGTCGAGGTCGAT
>JAGYOB010000247.1 GCA_018399515.1 Candidatus Nanopelagicales bacterium | reverse complement strand
GGCAGGTGCGCGCGACAACGCGTCGACCAGCCGCAACAGCGCGGATGCGCGCAGTCGCTCGACCGCGACGAAGGGCGAGCCTGGCCGACTCAGAACGACATGCAGGTCCGGTGTCCACTGCAGTCGCATCACATCGGCGGAGGAGTCGGGTCCCTCCGATGCGGGCAGCACCTGCCAGGAGTCGGCGAGCACGAGGTCGGCGGCAGCCTGGGGAGCGGCGTCAGGGTTCTCTGCCAACCCGGTCGCACCATCGAGCACCCGCGTCACGACATCGGAGGTGTCTTCGGCTTTGCCGGGTGTGGCGAGTACGCGCTGGGACACCGAAGCGAGAGCATGTTCCAGCGCACGCCGGTCGATGTCATCAGGAACATCGATGATCAAATCGAGGAGCTGTGTGCGTGGTTGGGAGTCGTCATCAGCACTAGTCGCGCTCAGCGCATGCGAGAACATGGTGAGCACATCGGCGCGTAACAGGGCCAGCACGCGCATCACCCGTGCGGTCGCACCGGGACTACCCGTGGTTTCGATGCGAACCCGCCACGGCAGACGCCGGCCGGAGTGGGCGGGGCCCGGCGGATCGTCGGCAGCCAGGGACTCCAGCAGCCGGGCAACCAGGCCCAACCAGGCGCTGGCTTCGGTGGACCGGGGGACGATCGGTTCGAGCAGGGCCAAACCGGCACCGACGGCGAGCAGGTGCAGCGTCGCCGCGTCGTCATCGATGCGTTCATCGACTGCACCGGCACCACGCAGTTGACCGATCACCGCCGCTGCGGCTTGCCAACGCATCGCGACTCGTTCGCGGACAATGGCAGCCAGATCCTCGTCGAAGGGGGCGAGCACGACTGCCTGCAACTCCCGCGAGTCCCACACCGAGGCGGGAGCTCCGAAGGCGTCTCGCGCGACCGTGAGGATCGTGGCCAGCGGTGCATCCGCGGCGTCCTGGGCTTGCTGGCGCAACCGCTGTGAAGTCGGCGGGAAAGGCAGACTCGCCACGACCTCGGCCAGGATCTGCTGACGATTACGACCCACGGCAGTCACTGATCGAGTCGACACATCGGCCGCGGTGGCGATGTTTCGCCGGGATACCGCAGCGATGCCTTGATCCTCGAACAACTCGGCGGCCGCGTCCAAGATCCGCTCGCGCTGGTCGGCCATGGCCTGAATCTACGCGGTCAGCGCGTGGGCGGCGTTGTGACGAGGAAAGAGGTCGGTGGGGGTGAGGTCACGGTGATGCGAGTGCATCAACGATCGGCACGAGCTTCGCTCGGGATTCGCCGAGTTCGGCTTCCGGCTGAGAGCCAGAGACGATTCCGCAGCCGGCGAACAGCCGCAAAGCGGTGCGATCCTCGTTGATCTCCGCACAGCGCAGCGCGATCCCGAATTCACCGTCCCCCCGAGAATCCCACCAGCCCACCGGACCGGCATATCGGCCGCGGTCCATGCCTTCCATCTCGCGAATGACCGCGAAAGCCCGCTCGGTCGGTGTGCCGCACACGGCGGCGGTGGGGTGTAGCGAGGCAGCCAGCGCCAGCACCGGAGCGGAGTCGACCAACTGGCCCCTGATGTCGGTGGCCAGGTGGGCGACGTTGGGCAGACGCAGCACGCGGGGCCGAGCCGGCACATCGAGGTCGGCGCAGTGCGCGGAGAGGGCCTGGGCCACGGATCGAACGGCATACTCGTGCTCTTCGAGGTCCTTATCGCTACCGAGCAGTGCGGCTGCCAACCCGGCGTCTTCTGATTCGTCGCCGCGTCTCTTGACGGTCCCCGCCAGCACACGGGAGGTGACCTCCGAGCCGATGCGGCGCACGAGCAGTTCCGGTGTCGCGCCGACCATGCCGGCGACGGAGAACGTCCAGCATTCGGGGTAGCTCTCGGCGAGTCGGTGCAGCAGATGGCGCACGTCGACGGGGTTCTCGGCGCGAGCGATGATGTCGCGGGCCAGCACAACCTTGTCGATCTCGCCGCTACCGATCCGCTCGATGACCTGGGCGACGGCTGCCATCCACTTGTCGGGGCTCAACGATCCATCGTCGTAGGTGACCTGTCCAGGTTCGTGGGGAGCCCGGATGCGAGGAACGAGCGCAGTGGTCGGATCGGCGTCGTTGGGTCCCCTGACCTGCTGTCCGGACACCGCCTGCTCGCTGTCCTCGATCACGGTGACGAAGGTGCAGCCTTGACGACGGCCGACGATCACGCGGGGAATGACCACCGTTGATCCACTCGAGGCGGGGTCGAAGGTGAATGAGGCGAACGCCAGCGGACCGGTTCCGGGTAGGCCGAGCGGGTCGTCGATGTCGACATCCTCCAGCCAGCGGTTCCACCACCGCTGGGCGCGGCTGAAGCGCTCCTGACCGGAAAATTCCCAGCTCGCCGCGACTCCCCACGCGACCAGACCGTCGCCATTGCGCACCCATGCCAGTGCGTCCTCGTCCGGCAGCAGGTCAAGCAGGGCAGCGGTGTCCGACAGTGAGGGAAGGTCGACGGGAATGGTGCGTGCCCGGAACCGGGAGGACTCCGCTGTGGGAATCACAGTCACCGAAGAAGGCACACGGGCAAGGGTACGGCTCCCGGCTCACTCCGGCAGGTCGAACCCCGCTGGGCGTGGCACGATGGACAATGTGCCCGCAGCCGATCTCGCTCGTCGCCCCGACGAGGTGGCGGCGATGTTCGACGACGTCGCTGATCGCTACGACCTGACCAACGATGTGCTCGCCCTCGGCCAGACTCGGCTGTGGCGGCGTGCGGTGGTCAACGCTGTCGACCCGCTGCCCGGCGACCGGGTTTTGGACCTGGCTGCGGGAACGGGCACGTCGAGTTCCCCCCTGGCCCGCCGGGGCGCTCGGGTGATCCCGTGCGACTTCTCTCTTGGGATGCTGTCGGTGGGGGCGCGTCGGGACCCATCGCTGGCCTTCGTGGCCGGCGATGCGCTGCGACTACCGTTCGCCGACGACGCTTTCGACTCGGTCACGATCTCCTTCGGTTTGCGCAACACCCTCGATCCGGTGGCTGCCTTGACCGAGATGCGTCGTGTCACGCGTCCGGGCGGGCGGTTGGTGGTGTGTGAGTTCTCTCACCCCACGTGGGCCCCGATGCGCACGGTGTACACCGAGTACCTCATGAGATCCCTTCCCTCGGTCGCACGTCGGCTGGCTAGCGAGCCCGAGGCCTACGTGTACCTGGCTGAGTCCATCCGAGCCTGGCCCGATCAGCCAGCGCTGTCGGGTCTCATCCGTACGGCGGGCTGGTCGTCGGTGGCCTGGCTGAATCTGACCGGAGGGATCGTGGCGCTGCACCGTGCGATCAATCCGGCCTCGAGCCCACCGGCACCGGCACCGGCACCGGCACCGGCACCGGCGTGATCCCACGCCCGATCGGGCATGCGATCAGGCAGGCGGACGGGCAGGCGGACAGGCGGGTCCAGGCTGCGCGAGGAGCCGGTCAACCGGGGGTGATCGGCTCACCGTGCGATGGCTAGACTTCGGAACCGATCGGCGGTTGGGCCCTGACCAAGCGACGTCATCGTCGTCGATCGCAGGTGCCAGGTCGGGCGGTAGCCGGTGGCAACGATGCGGTCGGCTGATGTCTTCGAGAGCGAAGGAGCGGTGGTTCGGTGAACGTCTACGCACCGATCCTCATCCTGGCTCTCCTGGCCGCAGCCTTCGCGGTGTTCAGCGTCACGCTCACCAGCTTCACCGGACCGAAGCGTTACAACCGCGCCAAGGTCGATGCCTACGAATGCGGGATCGAGCCCACCCCGCAACCGGTTGGTGGTGGACGGTTCCCGGTCAAGTACTACCTGACCGCGATGATGTTCATCATCTTCGACATCGAAATCGTGTTCTTGTATCCGTGGGCCGTCGCATTCGATCAGCTCGGGCTGTTCGCGTTCATCGCCATGATGCTCTTCCTCGTCAACCTCGCGGTGCCGTATCTGTATGAGTGGCGCCGGGGCGGATTGGATTGGGATTGATGTCATGGCCTCGTACATGTCGGATAGCTGCTCGCCGTTCTGTGGCGCATCATGGGTGTCCGCAGACGCGCAACGAGAGGTCGTGAACTGATGGGTCTTGAGGAGAAACTCCCGTCCGGGGTGCTGCTGACCACGGTGGAGAAATTCGCCGGGTACGCCCGCAAGGGGTCGCTGTGGCCGGCGACCTTCGGATTGGCCTGCTGCGCGATCGAGATGATGGCCGTTGGCGGACCGCGATACGACATCGCCCGCTTCGGTATGGAGGTATTCCGTGCCTCGCCCCGGCAGGCTGATCTGATGATCGTCGCCGGGCGGGTCAGCCAGAAGATGGCTCCTGTCCTGCGTCAGATCTACGATCAGATGGCTGCCCCCAAGTGGGTCCTCGCCATGGGTGTGTGCGCCTCCAGTGGCGGTATGTTCAACAACTACGCGATCGTCCAGGGCGTCGACCATGTCGTGCCCGTCGATATCTACCTGCCCGGCTGCCCGCCCCGTCCGGAGATGCTTATCGACGCGATCTTGAAGCTGCACGATCAGATCCAGGACACCAAATTGGGGGCGAACGCTGTTGCCGAGCAGGATCGACTCGAGGCGCAGGCGCTGATCGCCCCGAGCACGTTGGAAATGCGGGGTCTGCTGCGATGAGCGACACCACCTCGACGAACTCCGACTCGATGAACTCCGATGTGGCGGAGACGTCGAACCCGGTGACGCCTGCGGAGGCGGGGGTCGAAGTGGCACTCGGTCAAACGAACGCACCATCGTCGGGGCAGTTGACGATCGTCGGCGTTCGCGAAGGAGCGTTCGGCGCACACGGATCGGGTGACACGTCAGGCTTCGGCGGGTTGGTGGAGCCGATCGTGATGCCCAGACCGACCCCGCGGCCCTACGGCGGGTGGTTCGACGAGGTTGCTGACGAGCTTGGTCTGGCGCTAGCCGATCAGAACCTGCCGATGACCTCGGCGATCGAGAAGGTCGTCGTCGATCGAGGCGAGATCACCTTCTTCGTCACGCGTGAGCATCTGCCCGCGGTCGCCAGTGTCCTGCGCGACGAGCCGTCGTTGCGCTTCGAAATGTGCATGGGTGTCTCCGGAGTGCACTATCCCCACGAAACCGGTCGGGAATTGCATGCGATCTACCCCCTGCAGTCGATCACCCACAACCGGCGCATCCGGCTCGAGGTGACCTGCCCCGACGGCGACGCGCGGATCCCCTCGATCGTGTCGATCTATCCGACCAATGACTGGCATGAGCGCGAGACCTACGACTTTTTCGGCATCGTGTTCGACGGGCACCCGCACCTGACTCGCATTCTCATGCCCGATGACTGGCCGGGCCATCCGCAACGCAAGGATTATCCCCTCGGGGGGATTCCTGTCGAGTACAAGGGAGCGGAGATTCCGCCCCCCGATCTGCGCAGGGAGTACTCCTGATGACGACCGAGAACATCACATTCGGCGTGGCCGAGGACGACGCTGCTGCACCGGGATTCACCGATCCCTACGCGAGCACCGACGATGATGGCATCGGCACGGTGTACACCGTCTCGGGAGGCGACTGGGACACGATCTCCGGTGCTCCGGAGGGCGAAAAAGAACGCATCGTCGTCAATATGGGACCGCAGCATCCGTCAACCCACGGCGTGCTGCGCCTGATCCTCGAACTCGAAGGGGAAAGCGTCCACGAGGCACGCTGCGGCATCGGTTACCTGCACACCGGAATCGAGAAGAACCTGGAGTTTCGGACCTGGGTTCAGGGCGTCACCTTCGTCACCCGGATGGACTACCTGGCTCCATTCTTCAACGAGACCGCGTACTGCCTCGGGGTCGAGAAGCTGCTGGGAATCACCGATGAGATCCCCGAGCGAGCCAGCGTCATCCGCGTGCTCATGATGGAACTCAACCGGATCTCGTCGCACTTGGTTGCGCTGGCCACCGGTGGGATGGAGCTCGGCGCGCTCACGGCGATGACCTTCGGTTTCCGCGAACGCGAATTAGTGCTCGATATCTTCGAGATGGTCACCGGCTTGCGGATGAACAGCGCCTACGTTCGCCCCGGAGGAGTCGCACAGGACATCACCGACGATCAGGTGCGCCGCATCCGCGAGACGCTTCCGCTGCTGCGCAATCGGTTGGCAGACACCGCAGGGCTCCTCGTCGACAATGCGATCTGGATGGGCCGGACGGTCGGCGTGGGGTACTTGGACCTCGCAGGTTGCATGGCACTGGGGATCACCGGGCCGGTGCTGCGATCGACCGGGCTGCCCCATGACCTGCGCAAGTCACAGCCATACTGCGGCTACGAGACCTATGACTTCGACGTCGTGACTCGCGATACGGCTGATTGCTACGGCCGATTCCGTATCCGCCTTGACGAGATGCAGGAGTCGTTGAAGATCATCGAGCAGGCTCTCGATCGGCTGGAGGGGAATCCCGGTCCGGTGATGGTGGCCGATCCGAAGATCGCGTGGCCGGCTCGTTTGTCCATCGGCTCCGACGGACAGGGCAACTCCCAAGAGCACATCCGCCACATCATGGCCGAGTCGATGGAGGCTCTCATCCATCACTTCAAGTTGGTGACAGAGGGTTTCCGGGTCCCGGCAGGCCAGGTCTATTCGGCTGTGGAATCCCCGCGAGGTGAACTCGGTGTCCACATCGTCAGCGACGGCGGCACACGGCCCTACCGGGTGCACTACCGCGATCCATCGTTTACGAACCTGCAGGCGACATCGGTGATGTGCGAAGGATCGATGGTCTCTGACGTCGTGGCTGCTGTTGCCAGTATCGATCCGGTTATGGGGGGTGTGGATCGATGACCGCTGACGTTATCTCAGCCGAGACGGCAGCCGAAATGGACCGCATCATCGCCCGCTACCCGAATTCGCGATCTGCGGTCATGGCCCTGCTGCACCTCATGCAGTCGCAACAGGGCGAGATCACGATCGGTGCGATCGGTGCCATCGCCGAGCGACTGAACCTGACGACGGCGGAGGTTTCGGCAGTCTCGACGTTCTACACCATGTACAAGCGCCGCAGGGTCGGCGAACACCACATCGGGGTCTGCACCAACACCCTGTGTGCGGTGCTCGGTGGCGATGCGGTTTACCAAGCGGTGAGCGACCGGCTGGGAATCGGGCACAACGAGACGTCGGCCGACGGGCGATTCCACCTCGAGCGCATCGAATGCCAGGCGGCATGCACGCATGCTCCGGTGATGACGGTCGACTGGGAGTTCATGGACGACCAGACTCCGTCCAGTGCGGTCGATGTGATTGACAAGCTCGCCGCCGGAGAGCCCGTGGCGTCAACTCGCGGTCCCATGATCCGCGACTTCGCGGCGACCGAACGCACACTCGCCTTCCCCGATGATGGGCTGGCTGCCGAGGGCACCCCGGTCGATGCGCTCATGCTCGCCGGGTTGACGGTCGCCCGAGTCCGCGGCATGGCAGCTCCACCGGCACCGACCGAAAGTACGCAGCAACCGCAGGAATCCCACCAGGCAGATGAGTCCGAGGAGCCTTCCGCATGAGCACCCCGTTGACACCCGTCATCACCGAACACTGGGATGCACCTGACCTGTTCACCCTCGAGGGTTACCAGCGGACCGGCGGCTACCGGGCGCTGGCCAAGGCTTTGGCGATGGATCCGGATTCCATCATCGCCACCGTCAAGGAATCCGGGCTGCGGGGGCGCGGTGGTGCCGGATTCCCCACGGGATTGAAGTGGAGCTTCGTTCCGCAGGGCGACGGAAAGCCGCACTACCTGGTGGTCAACGCCGACGAGTCTGAGCCGGGTGCGTGCAAAGACGTGCCGATCATGATCGCCAACCCGCACGCGCTCATCGAAGGTGTGTTGATCACATCGTTTGCGATCCGCGCTAACCACGCATTCATCTATATCCGCGGTGAAGTGCCCGAGGCCATCCGTCGTGTCGCCAACGCCGTGCGCGAGGCGGAGGCCGCGGGACTAGTGGGTACGAACATCCTCGGCAGCGGTTGGGATCTGCGCATCACCGTGCACTCGGGTGCCGGCGCCTATATCTGCGGCGAGGAAACTGCGCTGCTCGATTCGCTAGAGGGCTACCGCGGTCAGCCCCGGTTGAAGCCGCCATTCCCGGCCGTTGCCGGCCTATACGCGTCACCCACCGTGGTCAACAACGTCGAGACGATCACGAATATCCCGTGGATCGTCAATAACGGGGCCGATTGGTTCCGGCAATTCGGCACCGAGAAGTCACCTGGCTTCAAAGTCTTCGCGGTCTCCGGGCACGTGCGTCGTCCCGGGATCTACGAGGCTCCGCTGGGCATCACGATGCATGAACTTCTCGACTACGCCGGTGGAATGCGAGATGGGGCCGAGGTCAAATTCTGGATTCCCGGCGGATCATCCGTGCCGATGCTGACCGCCGAACACCTCGATGTGCCCTTGACCTACGAGGCGATGGCCGAGGCCGGCACCATGCTGGGTACCGGAACCCCCATGGTGTTCGACCAGACGGTGAGCGTCGTCAAGGCTGTGACGCGCTGGTTGGAGTTCTACAAGCACGAGTCCTGCGGCAAGTGCACGCCGTGTCGCGAGGGGACGTACTGGATCACCGGCGTCCTGCAACGCTTCGAGGAAGGCAAGGGCACCGATCCCGATCTCGATCTGCTCAACGAACTGTGCTCGCAGATTATGGGGCGGTCGTTCTGTGCCCTTGGTGACGCCGCCGCGACTCCGTTCCCCGCTGCGGTCAAGCTGTTCCGCGACGAGTTCCTCACCGCCACGACCACCCCGGTCGACGAGTCCTTCGATCCCGCCCGGTCCTACGTGTTCGACGCCGATTCCCGTGAGGAGGTAGGCGTCCGATGACCATCGCCCCGCAGCCGACGGGCCGTTCCGGGGATCAGTCCCTCGCCCCGGTCGACCTGGTCACCGTGACCGTCGATGGGATCGCGGTGCAGGTGCCCAAGGGTTCGCTGGTGATCCGCGTTGCCGAGCAGATGGGTATCGAGATCCCCAGGTTCTGCGATCACCCGCTGCTCGATCCGGTCGCTGCCTGCCGCATGTGCTTGATCGAGATTGAGGGGATGCCCAAGCCTCAGCCGGCCTGCGCGATCACCGTCACCGACGGAATGGTGGTGCGCACCCAGCGCACCTCGCAGGTCGCGGACAAGGCTCAGGAAGGGGTGATGGAGTTCTTGCTCCTCAATCACCCGCTCGACTGCCCGATCTGCGACAAGGGCGGGGAATGCCCTCTGCAGAACCAGGCGATGAGCGCCGGGCGCGGCGAGTCCCGGTTCGAGGGTGCCAAGCGCACCTTCCCGAAGCCGATCAACATCAGCGCGCAGATCCTGCTTGATCGCGAACGATGCGTGTCGTGCGCTCGCTGCACTCGTTTTGCCGATCAGGTCGCCGGAGACCCCATGCTGGAACTGCTGGAGCGTGGCGCGCAGCAGCAGGTCGGTGTCGCCGAGGATGCCCCGTTCGATTCCTATTTCTCCGGCAACACGATCCAGATCTGTCCGGTCGGTGCGCTGACTTCATCGCTGTATCGGTTCCGCTCCCGACCATTCGATCTGGTGTCGACTCCGACCGCCTGCGAGCATTGTGCGTCGGGATGCGCTTTGCGTACCGATGTCCGACGAGGCGAAGTCACCCGACGGTTGGCCTGGGACGATCCCGAGGTCAATGAGGAGTGGAACTGCGACAAGGGGCGATTCGCCTTCCGGTACCTGCACGAGGGCCGGATCGAATCACCGCTCGTTCGCGAAGATGGCTACCTGCGCCCGGCTTCATGGCCCGAAGCCATCGATATCGCCGCCCGCGGCCTCGCGGCCGCAGAAGGTCGCGTGGGGGTGCTCACCGGTGGACGGTTGACCCGCGAGGACTCCTATGCCTACGCGAAGTTCGCTCGCGCGGTGCTGCACACCGACGACATCGATTTCCGTGCTCGGATCAGCAGCGATGAAGAAGCGGCCTTCTTGTCCGCCACCGTCGCCGGACGCCCCCTCGGACCGACCTACGCCGACCTCGATGCTGCGTCATCGGTGGTGCTCGTCGGATTCGAGCCCGAGGACGAATCACCGATCGTGTTCCTCCGTCTGCGTCGAGCGGCTCGCTCTGCAGGCACCAGGGTGCTGGGAGTCTCTCCCTGGCATACCGGTGGCTTGCGCAAGATGTCCGGACAGTGGGTGCCGTGTCAGCCAGGCTCCGAGGCTCACATTCTGCGGGCCGCACTCGAGGGAACCGACGATCACGGGGTGGCTGCGGCCCTGCGCGAACCAGGCGCGGTCCTGCTCGTCGGTGAACGGCTCGCGGCCGTCCCCGGTGCACTATCGGCCGCGGCTGCGTTGGCAGAGACCACAGGTGCAGCACTGGGATGGATTCCGCGTCGTGCCGGTGAACGGGCAGCGCTGGACGCCGGCGCACTGGCGGGGCTCCTTCCCGGTGGCCGGTCGATCGCGGATCTGCAGGCTCGTACCGATGTGGCCGGTATCTGGGGAATCGCACCGGATGAGCTACCCCGGTATCCCGGTCGCCGAAGTACAGCAGCGATCAGTCGTGCGCTGAACCCCAGTTCCGATCACCAGCAGCGCTCTGCCGACGATCAGCCACCGGCCACCGCGCTGCTGGTTGCCGGGGTCGAACCGGCCGATGATCCTGCCCGTGAGGAGCTCCTCGCAGCCTGCGAGGGACCGGCGTTCGTGATCGCACTCGGCACTCACCACACCGAGATCAGCGAGCGTGCCGATGTGGTGTTCCCCGTCGCTGCGGTGGCGGAGAAGGCGGGATCCTTCACCGATTGGGAAGGGCGTGTGCGCACTTTCGGCCCGGCGATCCGGGGTGTTCAGTCGGTGTCCGACGGGCGGGTGCTGGCGATGATCGCCGACGCGATGGACGCGGTGTTCGGCTCCGGAGAGGTCGCCGAACTACGCGCGGAACTGCAGGCACTGAACGCGTTGCCCACCGGGGAGCGAACCAGCGCACCTGACACCGCGGCGACGGACCCCGTCGACGCAGGGCTCCGCCTTGCTTCGTGGCGGTTGCTGCTCGATCGCGGTTCGTTGCAGGAGGGCGATGCTGAGGATATTGTGCTTTTCTACTTCTCTGGCCACGGGACC